>VGEI01000120.1 GCA_016869415.1 Alphaproteobacteria bacterium | reverse complement strand
TACTTCAGTCTGTTGGTATTATCCGTTAATACCCGTTGTCCAGCGCGTCAGCCGCCAGCCGGCTCTCGCCGCGGCACTGCCGTGATGATGACGATGGCTTGAGCCATAGGCGGCTCGTCGGTGAGCGAGACATCAATCTGCGCTTCCATACCCGGCGGTATCATCGACTGCAGCCGCGCCAAGGCACCGCCAGTCAATTGCATCGTCGGACGGCCACCTGGCAAATTGACCACACCCATGTCCCGCCAATAGACCCCACGGCGGAAGCCAGTGCCCAGCGCCTTCGAGCAGGCTTCCTTGGCGGCGTAGCGCCGCGCGTAGCCGGCCGCCCGCGCCGCCCGCCCTTCGCATTTCTGCTGCTCCAGAGATGTGAAGATGCGCTCGATGAAGCGTCTTCCATAACGCTCGAGGGTCGCTTCTATGCGCGTGATATCAATGAGATCGCTGCCGATGCCGAGAATCATCGGGAGGCATCCGTGGTGTCCGTGCTGCCCAGGGCCAGAGCGATCTCCCAAATCATCTTGTTGAAGATGGCGTGGGGGAAATCCGGAAATCTCGCGCCGCGATGATCAAGGCCCCAGGGTCGTTGCACTCGACCGTGGCCGCCCGCCCATTGACCACCGCAAGCGCGTCAACAACGATTCCCTCCGCCAGCCGCTGTTCGCGCACGTTCCAGATCGTGGCGTTGTGGTCGATGTTGACGCCCAGCCGAAGATAGTGCGCGCCCATTGCCGCCTCGTGACGACCTTACTGAATGACACCACAGGCGATGCGACCGCCGCCGCCGCCCAAAGGGTTAGGGGCATCGTCGAAATTGTCGCTGCCGGCGTGAATCATGACTGAGCGTCCGGCCAGATCACCAGTCTTGAGGCGCTTGGCGATGACCGGAAGCGTCGCTGCACCGTTGGCATCGACGACCAGGATCGGCAAATCGCCGAGATGGCTGTCTTCCGTATGAGGGCCGCGGTGCTTATTGCTGCTCTTGGGGTCGTAATGGCCGCCTGCCGCCATGCCGGCCGCCGGCTGGTTGTTGGCGCCCGGTCCGGGGCCGCAATTGGGGTTGGCGTGGATATGGAAGCCGTGCAACCCCGGCGGCAGGCTGGTCAGCTTCGGCTCGACGACCAGGCCATAGCGGCTATCGCGGAAACTGATGGTCCCAATCGGCGCCCCGACGCCGGTGGCGCTGATCGCATTCACGGTGGCGGTCTTGGTCTGGGCATTCGCCGCACCAGCCAGCGCTACGGCCGCCAGCAGCACCGACACGCCTAAAGCCCGTTTCACTCCCGGCATCGTCGCCTCCCTCTGGTTGTCGTTATCGACCCTTGTTGGATCAGCCCCGCGCCCGCTCGACCGAGTTGATCGCCGGGGTCGCGCGCAGCGCGGCAATGATATTCGAGAGGTGCTTGACGTCGCGCACCTCGATGTCGATCAGCATCTCCCAGAACTGCTGGGTGCGGTTGGTGATCTTGAGATTGGTGATGTTGCCGAGATTCTTGGCAATCACCGTCGACAGGGCACCGAGGCTGCCCTGCTCGTTCTGCACGATCAGCGCGATGCGCCCGACGCGGGAATCCGGGTCTTCCTGCGATTCCCATGAGACGTCGAGCCAGCGCTCCGGCGTCTCGGCGAAGCTCTCCAGCGTGTCGCAGTCGATGGTGTGAATGGTCACCCCCTTGCCGGTGGTGACGATGCCGACGATGCGGTCGCCGGGCAAGGGATGGCAGCAGCCGGCGTAGTGCACCGCCATACCGGGGATCAGGCCCTTGATCGGAACGGTTGTACCCTTGTCCTTCTTCTTGCGGGCACGGATCGGCACGACGTTGGTCGATGCCTTCTGGGCCCGCTCGCCGGGGAACACGGCGTTGAGTACCTCGCGGTCGCTCTCCAGGCCCTCGCCCACCATGGCGTAGAGATCGTCGGCGTCGTGGCACTTGAAGTGCTTGAGGACGCCTTCGACCGCTTTCTCGGTGAACTCGTGCCCCTCGCTCTTGAAGATCTTCTGCAGCATCGAGCGGCCGAGATCGATGAACTGGGTGCGCTGCTGGGTGCGGATGAAGCGGCGGATGCGTGCCCGCGCCTTGCCGGTGACGACGAAACGTTCCCAAGTCGGTGACGGCGTCTGCGCCTTGGAGGTGACGATCTCCACCTGGTCGCCATTGTTGAGCACGGTGCGCAGCGGCATCATTCGGCCGTTGATCTTGGCGCCGACGCAGTGGTCGCCGACCTCCGAGTGAACGGCGTAGGCGAAATCGACGCTGGTCGAGCCGCGCGGCAGGCCAATCAGATCGCCCTTCGGCGTGAAACAAAATACCTGATCCTGGAACATCTCGAGCTTGGTGTGCTCGAGGAACTCCTCGGGATTGGAGGCATGCTCGAGAATGTCGAGCAGCTCGCGCATCCAGCGATATTGCCTTCCGTCGCGCGGGCCCCCGCCGCCATCCTTGTAGCTCCAGTGGGCCGCGACGCCGAACTCGGCGACGTCGTGCATCTCCTTGGTGCGAATCTGCACCTCGATGCGCTGACGTTCCGGTCCGTAGACGCCGGTATGCAGAGAGCGGTAGCCGTTCGGCTTGGGGATCGAGATGTAGTCCTTGAAGCGGCCGGGCACGACCGGATACCGAGAATGCAGCACGCCCAGCGCCCGGTAGCACTCGGCCGTGTCGGCTACCACGACGCGGAACGCCATGATGTCGGACAGCGCCTCGAAGCCGACGTTCTTGCGCTGCATCTTGCGCCAGATCGAATAGGGCGTCTTCTCGCGCCCGGAGACCCAGGCCTCGACGCCCTCCTCGGCGAGCACGCGTTTGAGCTGGTCGGTGATGCGCGGGATCAGGTCACCCCCCTTCTCACGCAGGAACGACAGCCGGGCGAGGAGCGAGGCGCGCGCATCCGGATTGAGCTGCGCGAAGGCGAGATCCTCCAGCTCCTCCTGGATGGCGTGCATGCCGATACGCTCGGCCAGGGGTGCATAGATCTCCATCGTCTCGCGGGCGATGCGCACCCGTTTCTCCGGACTTTCGATGAAATGCAGCGTGCGCATGTTGTGCAGCCGGTCCGCCAGCTTCACCAGGAGGACACGGATGTCCTCCGACATGGCGATCAGCAGCTTGCGGAAATTCTCTGCCTGCTTCGACTGATCGGACTGCAGCTCGATGCGCGACAGCTTGGTGACGCCGTCAACCAGGCGCGCGATCTGCTGCCCGAAGAGCCGCTCGATCTCCGGCAGGGTGGTCAGCGTGTCCTCGACCGTGTCGTGGAGCAGCGCCGTGACGATTGAAGAGCCGTCGAGCTTGTACTGGGTGAGGATGCCCGCAACTTCCAGCGGGTGGGAGAAATAAGGGTCGCCCGAGGCGCGCTTCTGCGCCCCGTGCACCTTCATGGAAAAGACGTAGGCGCGGTTGATCGCGTCCTCGTCAGCCCCGGGATCGTAGGCCTTGACCCGCTCAACCAGTTCGAATTGACGGATCATTGCGCCCAGCTACCTCACTCGACCGTCCGCTCCATCACGTTCGGCCGGCCGGGCTGGACGCCCGCGCGGACGGGCCGTTTAGGCCTCGTCGCCAGCCTCGGCCTTGCCCTCGCCGGCCGCCTCGTCGCCTTCGTCCGCCAGGGCTTCGCCCTCGACGTCGAGATCCTCGGCTTCGGCACCGTCCTGCATCGCCTCGTAGGGCACGCCCGCAACGTTCGAATCGGCCGCGAGGAGTTCCATCGCGTCGTCTTTGGGCTCATCGCTCTCCACATGCTTCTGCAGGCTGGAAATCAGGGCCTGCCGTACATTGTCGAGATCGATGGAACCTTCGGCGATCTCGCGCAGGGCGACCACCGGGTTCTTGTCATTGTCACGCTCTACCGTGAGCTCGCCGCCGCCCGAGATTTCGCGCGCGCGCTGCGCCGAGAGCAGAACGAGATTGAAGCGATTGGGAACCTTGAGAACGCAGTCTTCGACCGTTACGCGAGCCATCGGCGGGGGAACTCCAGCTACGAAAGGTGAATGGGTAATATAATTTCGAGAAGCGGGCTTAGCAAGCTTTTACAAGGCTTTCTGACGTACACTCTAACCCTTTATGAGCGTTCACGAATTGGCTCTGCAATGGCGCCGTGGGTCAGGCCCGCCAGCAGGGTCGTCAATGGCACCCCGGTGACAGGGTGACGCCATTCCGGCGCGACTTCCGCCAGGGGACGCAAGACGAAAGCGCGGCCGGCCATGCGGGGATGCGGCAAGATCGGCGCCGTGTCGCGGGCCAGCCCGTCATAGTCGATCAGATCAAGGTCGATGGGCCGCGCCGTGTTCACCGTATCGGGAGCGCGCACCCGGCCCATCGCGGCCTCCACCCGGTGCATCGCCGCCAGCAGAGCCTCCGGGCTGAGCGCCGTCTCCACCGCGATCACGCCATTCACGTACCACGGCTGTCGCTTCGCCTCGGACTGAGGCCAGGGTGGTGAACGATACCAGCGCGACCGATGCACGACTCGCACACCTTCCTTTTCCAGCGCCGCCAGGGCCGCCTCGCAGTTCGCCTGCGGCGAGCCCTGCGGACCGGCAAGGTTCGAGCCGACCGCAATCAGGATCATCGCCCCCACCTCGCGTGTCCGCGCTCCGGGGCTTGTCCGGTCGCATGCCGGACGCTACACATGCGGGCATTGGCCATCGAACGCATTTGACGTTTTAGGGAGTTATCGATGACGTTTTATCCGCAGGAACGTTTGGCATTGTTCATCGACGGCGCCAACCTTTATTCCGCGGCGCGCGCCCTGGGTTTCGACATCGATTACAAGCGCCTGCTTACGCTGTTTCAGGGTAAGGGCCGCCTGCTGCGGGCGTTCTACTACACGGCGCTGATCGAGGATCAGGAGTACTCCCCGATCCGCCCGCTGATCGATTGGCTGGACTACAACGGTTACACGATGGTGACCAAGCCGGCGCGTGAGTTCACCGACGCCAACGGCCGGCGCAGGATCAAGGGCAACATGGACATCGAGCTGGCCATCGACATGATGGAGATGGCCGACCGGCTCGACCATGTCGTGCTGTTCTCAGGCGACGGCGATTTCCGCCGGCTGATCGAGGCAGTCCAGCGCCGCGGCGTGCGCGTCACCGTCGTGTCGACGGTGCGCTCGCAGCCCCCGATGATCGCCGACGATCTGCGCCGCACGGCGGACTCATTCGTCGATCTCATGGACCTCATGCCACAGATCCAGCGCAACAGCGGCGACCGACCGATGCGCGATCCGCGCGAGAACCGGCCGATCCCAACGCCGGCCGACCCGGACCGCTACATCCAGCCGGAAGCCGCCCGCAACTGAGCCTTCCGTGACGCCGGGGCGCGCCACTCCGGGGAGGACCGGTCCGGGGCGAGACTGCGCGCTCTGTCCGCGGCTCGTCGCTTTCCGCGACGAGCTGCGGCGGGATTTTCCCCTCTGGCACAACGCGCCGGTTCCCAGTTTCGGGCCCGAGAACGCGCGCTTGCTGATTGTCGGCCTGGCCCCGGGCCTCAAGGGTGCCAACCGCACGGGAAGGCCGTTCACCGGCGACTATGCCGGTGACCTGCTCTACGCGACCCTCGCCAAGTTCGGCTGGGCCAGCGGCAAGTATGTCGCAGGCCGCGACGACGGCGTGTGGTCGACCGATACATTGATGCTGAAGGACGTGCGCATCACCAACGCGGTGCGCTGCCTGCCGCCGCAGAACAAGCCACTGCCCGCCGAAATCAACGTCTGCCGGCAGTTCCTGAGCGGCGAGCTGACCGCGCTGCCGAAGCTGCGCGCGATCCTGGCGCTGGGGCGCGTGGCGCACGAAACCATCCTGGGAACGCTGGGCCTCAAGCGCAGCGCCTACAAATTCGTTCACGGCGCGCTGCACGACCTGCCGGGCGGGCTCACCCTCGCCGACAGCTATCATTGCTCGCGCTACAACACCAACACCGGCGTGCTGACGCCGGAGATGTTCGAGCAGGTCTTTGCCGCCCTCCGCAGCCACCTGACCCGGACCTAGTTGGCGATGTAGATCGGATCGTTGCCGGGTGCCGGCGTGTGGTTGACGCCGCCCTTGCTCAGCACCGCCTCGCGCCCGCCATGCCGGGCGACCAGTGCGGCCTGGTCGCGCTTGGCCCGGCGGTCGACATCCTCGGGATCGAGCATCGAGCGCAGCGTCTTCTCGAACTCCTTCACGACGCTGGCGAACTCGACCCGCGTGCCAAGGTCGTACAGCTCCTCGGGATCGGTATCGAGGTCGTAGAGCTCGGGCGCATAGCCGACATAGTGGATGTACTTGAAGCGTCCGCGCCGCAGCATGAACGACCCTGTCCTGGCCCCGGCGCCGTGGTACTCGCTCATTACCAGCCGGTCCGGGTCGTCTTTTTCCGCCGCGATGCGCAGCATGGAGCGGCCGGGCCGCTTCCTGTCGTCCGCGTTCGGTGCGACGCCCGTGCAGTCGAGGATCGTGGGATATAGGTCGACCAGCGTAACCGGGGTCTGCACCGTGCGGCCCGCCGGCACGTCCGGCCCCATCAGGAACATAGGGATGCCGGCGGATTCCTCGTACATCGTAGACTTGCCCCACATGCCGCGCGACCCGAGATTGTCGCCGTGGTCGCTGGTGAAGATCACGCGCGTGTTACCGGCAAGACCGCTGTCCTCCAGCGTCTTCAGGAGCTTGCCCACGTTGTTATCGACGAACGAGCAGAGGCCGTAATACGCGGCAATGGCCACGCGACGCTCGTGGTCGCTAGGGAAGTAGCGGTCGAAGACGTAACTGCCGTCGAAAGCCTGCCACCAGGGGTGCTTGGGCGCGCCGTAGTCGATGCGCCGCTTGGGCAGCGGGATCCGCTCGACCGGATACATGTCGTAGTACTCGGGCGGCGCCACCAGCGGGTAGTGCGGGCAGATGAACGAGACGAAGAGTACCCAGGGCTTCGAGCCATGCTTGGGTGCTTCCCGGGTCAGCCAGTTCTGGGCGAGAGAGGCTATCTTGCGGTCGTAGTCGCTGTACTCCGTCTCGCCGCGGCCGATATGGGCCGCCAGGTTCTTGCTCTGGTAGCGCACCGGCAGCTCGTCACGCACCGATCCGTGCAGATCACCGCCGTCGAAGATATGCATCGGGATGTGCTGCTCGTCGAAGCCGGTCGAGTCCGTCTCGTTGGTGTAGTGCAGCTTGCCGATCGAGACGCTGCGATGGCCGTTCTCCTGCAGGCGGTGGCCCCAGCTCGGGATTCGTCCGTCATAGGCGATGGCGTTGTCCCAGCAGCCGTTCTGATGCACCGGCAGGCCGGTGGCGATGCAGCCGCGCGCCGGCACACAGAGCGGAGAACTTGAGTAGGCGTAGCGGAAGCGCACGCCGCGCTGCGCCACGCGGTCGAGGTTCGGCGTCTTGACCAGCGGATGACCGGCGCATCCCAGGGCCTTGGGATTGTGCTCGTCATCCATGATGTAAAGCAGATTCGTCAGTCGCACTGGTCCTCCTAAAGAAAAGCGATGCCTGAACCGCGCTGGCGCGCGGGCTATTCGAGTTTGACGACGGATTCCTTGACCACGCGGACCCACTTCTCCGTCTCGATCCGGGTGTGTTGGGCGAGATCCTCGGGCGTGCCGGGACGCGGCTCGGCGCCGACGCGCAGCATGCGCTCGCGCGTCTGCGGCAGGTTGAGCACGCGGTTGAGCTCGGCGTTCAGCTTGGCGATCACCGGCGCCGGCGTTCCGGCGGGCGCATAGAGTGCGTGCCAGTTGTCGGCCTCGAAGCCCAGCAGTCCCGCCTCCGCCACCGTCAGCACGTTGGGTGCCGAGGCGGAGCGCTTGGCCGTCGACACGGCGAGCGCGGACAGCTTGCCGCTCTGCACATGCGGTAGGGCCGGCGGCATGCCGGCAAAGAACATATGGGCCTCGTTGGCCAGCACTGCGTTCACGGCGGCCCCGCCGCTCTTGTACGGCACATGCACCAGATCGATACCGGCCACCCGCTTGAGCATCTCGGTGGTCAGGTTCTGGAGCGAGCCCACGCCCGGAGTGCCGTAGTTCATCTTGCCCGGTTGGGTCTTGGCCAGAGCGATGAACTCGGCCACCGATTTCACGTTCAGCGACGGATTGACCACGAGGATGAGCGGCACCGACGCGACATGCCCGATGGCGGCGAATTCGGTCATCGGATTGACCGCTTGTGGACCCATGGCGGGCGCGATGGCAACGACGACGGTCGCCAGGTGCACCGTGTAGCCGTCCGGTCTTGCGCGGGCGAGCATCGAGGCGGCAATGCCGCCTGCCCCGCCGCCGGGCCTGTTCTCGACGACCAGCGATTGCCCCAAGCCTTCGCGCATGTCCTGCTGCAGCAACCGCGCCAGCACATCGGGCGCCGATCCGGCTTCCGATCCGACAAGCATCGTGATCGGCCGGCTGGGAAACGCCTCTCCCGTGCCTTGCGCTGACGCCGCGCTGCCTAAGAGCAGCGCCGTTGCCAGAGCCGTCACTATGATCTTGGCCGCCATTTCATCCTCCTCTGCCAATCTGTTGATCCCGGTTGATCCGGGTTATGACGATCGTCGCGTCAGTCGCTAGCGCCCCATTTCTGCTTGTGCCGCAGATTCTGCAAGTTGGAGAGCGCCACCGCTCCGGACGCGGTCAGATGATCCTTCATCGCCCGGTACGCACCGTCGGCATCGTGCCGCACGATCAGATGTGCAATATCGGCGTGCTCTCGACTGGATATGGCCATGCGGTCGGACCATTCGAGCGACATGCGCCGATAAGGGGCGGAACGCACGCGAAAGCCGCTGGCTGTGTCGGCGAGGATGGCGTTGTGCGTGCCCGCGAAAATCGCTTCGTGAAAGCGCCGGTTGAAGCGGCGTAGGCCTCGAACTCCCGCTTCACGGCGATCGCGCTCCCCTCGGCCTCCAATTCCAGGAGCGCCTGGCGCTCCATCGCCGTCATGCGCTCGGCGGCCAAGCGGGCACAGAGTGCATCCACCTCGCCGGTGACCTCGAACAGCTCCACGAGCTTGGTGTCGTCGACCATGGTAACCACCACGCCCCGGTGCGGGCGCAGCTCCGCCAGGCCTGAGGCCGCCAGAACGCGCAGTGCCTCGCGGACGGGGGTACGCGAGACCTTGAACCGGTCAGCAATCTGCTGCTCGTCCAGCCGGTCACCCGGCAGGAACACTCCCGCCAGTATTTCATCGGCTAGACGGCGACGAAGGATGTTGGCTAACGTCTCTCCCGCCAGGGCCCTTTTGGCCTGACGGAGGTTCGCCTCAGATGCAACCTGCCGGGTCATGCGAGATTGGATACAATTTGCTATCTGCGCACGCAATTCGTCTAGTATGAGCGGTGCCCACCCGGCACGAGCCTCCTTACCCCTCCGGAT
>VGEI01000119.1 GCA_016869415.1 Alphaproteobacteria bacterium | reverse complement strand
GGTGTTCCGCCGCCGCGTCCCGGAGGCCAGATTTGAGACCAAGGTGAAGGATGGCGAGCGCGCTCCGGCCAAGGCCGCGCTGGCCGGCGTCACGGGACCTGCCCGCGGCTTGCTGACTGCGGAGCGTACAGCGCTCAATATCCTGCAGCATCTGTCCGGCATTGCCACGCAGACAGCCAAGTACGTCGACCTGATCAAGCACACCAAGGCGGTACTGATCGACACGCGCAAGACCCATCCGGGCCTGCGCGCGGTGGAGAAGCACGCCGTCCAACTCGGTGGTGGACGCAACCACCGCCTACGCCTCGACGACGGTGTCATGATCAAGGACAACCACGTGGCGGTCTGCGGTTCGATTAAGGCTGCGATCGCCAAGGCCAAGGCCGGCGTACCGGTGTTGACCCGGGTCGAGTGCGAGTGCGATCGGCTGGAGCAGGTGCGCGAGGCGCTTGACGCCGGCGCCGATATGATCCTGCTCGACAACATGGACTTGGCCAACCTGCGCGAGGCGGTGAAGATGGTGGCAGGCCGCGTGCCGCTCGAGGCCTCCGGCGGGGTCAACCTTGAGACCATCCGCGGCATCGCCGAAACCGGTGTCGATTTCATCTCTGTCGGCCGCATCACCCAGTCGTCGCCAGCTGTCGATATCGGCCTCGACGTCACAATCACTGTCTGATGCTTTCCGTCGGCCTTTTCTGCTCGGCTGTTGAGGGGCTATCGCCAAGTTTCCGTACGGCGGCCAACATCTTCGGCAGCGAGTGCGCAAGGCGCGGCTGGCGCCTGGTCTATGGGGGCGGCCGGCGCGGACTGATGGGTGAGGCAGCGCGCGCTGCCATGGCCGCGGGTGGCAAGGTGATCGGCGTCATGCCACACTTCTTGGCGGCACCCGAGGTCGCAAATCACGACATCACGGAGCTGCGCATGGTCGATACCCTGGCCCAGCGCAAGGAGGTGATGTGCACGCTGTCCGATGCTTTCGTCTGCCTGCCGGGCGGCGTCGGGACGCTCGACGAGCTGCTCGAGATGATCACCATGTTCGACCTGCAGCTGCATCGAAAGCCGACGTTTCTCTGCAGCATCGACAAGTTCTGGGAGCCGCTCCGAGCGTTGCTGGATACGTTCGAGGCTAAGGGTGTGCTGCGGCCGAGCCTGCAGGACAGCTATCAGATCGTACCGGATGTGCCGTCGGTGATGGCTGCGCTTGGGGCCTTGCCCGCCCGTTAGAGCGCTTATGCGACGGGCGGTTTCCTGCTATCGTTCCCACAGTGCAGCGTGGAGGCGTAACCTATGACGTCGTGTATCGTCGGCTGGGCGCATGGCAGGTTCGGAAAGCGCGAGGGCGAAGACCTCGAGAAGATGATCGTCGAGGTTGCGACCGGCGCCATTGCCGATGCCGGTCTGAAGCCAGGCGACATCGACGAGATCTATGTCGGTCATTTCGGCGGCGGCTTCGTCAAGCAGGACTTCCCGGCCTCGCTCGTTCTGCAGGCCTCCGACGCGCTGCGCTTCAAGCCCTCGACCCGCGTGGAGAACGCCTGCGCGACAGGTTCGGCCGCCGTCCACCAGGCCGCCAATGCCATTGCCGCCAGGAAGGCACGCGTCGCGCTCGTCGTCGGTGTCGAGAAGATGACCGAGACACCGGGCGAGCAGATCGGCGGCATCCTGATGAAGGCCTCCTACGTGAAGGAGGAAGACCGCCCGGGCATGAGCTTTGCCGGTGTGTTCGGTCAGATCGCCCAGCTCTATTTTCAGCGCTACGGCGATCAATCGGACGCCATGGCCAAGATCGCAGCCAAGAACCACAGGAACGGTGTGGTCAATCCGTATGCGCAGCTGCGCAAAGATCTGGGCTACGAGTTCTGCCGCACCGTCTCCGACAAGAACCCGATCGTGGCCGGACCGCTGCGCCGCACGGATTGCTCGCTGGTGTCCGATGGCGCGGCTGCGCTTGTGCTGGCCGATCTCGACACGGCGCTCGCGCTGAAGAAGGCCGTGCTCTTGCGAGCCACCGCGCAGGTGAACGACTACTTGCCGCTTAGCCGCCGCGACATCGTCGAGTTCGAGGGCTGCGCCCAGGCTTGGAGACAGGCCTTCGAGCGATCGAGGACCAGCCTCACCGACCTTTCCCTGGTCGAGACGCATGACTGCTTCACCATCGCCGAGCTCATCCAGTACGAAGCCATGGGGCTGGTGCCCAAAGGGCAGGGGGGCCGTGCCGCGCTCGAAGGGCTGACTGAGAAGGACGGCAAGTTGCCGATCAACGCCTCCGGCGGTCTGAAATCGAAGGGTCACCCCATCGGGGCCACGGGCGTGTCCATGCACATCATGGCCGCGATGCAGGCCACGGGTAGCGCCGGGGACATGCAGGTGAAGGGTGCGAACCTCACCGGGGTGTTCAACATGGGCGGCGCTGCGGTCGCTAACTACGTGTCAATTCTGGAACCGCTCCGCTCTTGACGGTAAGCGGGCCCGGGGGCGCCAGCCGGGGCCGGGACGCTCTGTATCTGGCCGTGCAGATGGTCGGCGTCGTCTTGGGTCTCGTTACCGATGTCGCACTATTCAACCCGTACCCCAGACGTCCCGGGCAACCTCGACGCAGAGACTGAGCTTTGCCCACTGGTCGCTCTCGGTCATCTTGTTCCCTTCGACCGTGCTGGCGAAGCCACATTGCGGGCTGATCGCCAGCTGCTCCAGCGGCACATACTTCGCCGCCTCGTCGATTCGCCGTTTGAGTGCGTCCTTCGTCTCAAGCCGCGGCAACTTGCTGGTGATTAGGCCGAGGACGATACGCTTGCCCCCCTTGGGCCCGCCTCGGGGCACGAAGCGCAAGGGGCTGAAGTCGCCGGCCCGCTCGGTGTCGTACTCCAGGAAATAGCCGTCTACCTCGATCTCGTTGAACAGCACCTCGGCCACCGGGTCGTAGCCGCCTTCCGACAGCCACGCACTCTGGTTGTTGCCACGGCAGAGATGCATGCAGACCGTCATGTCGGCTGGCCTGCCGGCGATGGCGCCGTTGATCAGCTTGGCGTAGGTCTTCGGCAGCTCGGCTGGATCCTCGTGGATCTGGGTCCGGACCTGTTCGCGCACGGACGGATCGCAGAGATAGGCGAAATTGGTCTCGTCGATCTGCAGATAGCGGCAACCCGCTGCCGCCATGTCGCGGACCTCCTCGCTGTAGGCCCTCGCCAGATCGACGTAGAACGACTCCATAGTCGGGTAGGCCTTGTCGTCGATCGCCTGCCGCCCGCCGCGGAAATGCAACACGGTGGGTGAGGGGATGGTGATCTTAGGTGTCGCCCTGGCCACTTTCTTCACGTACTTGAAGTGGTCGACGAAGATGGGGCCCGGCCGGGTCAGTTTTCCTGTCACCTTCAGCCCCGGCGGAGCCACGTCGATGTCGCCCTCGTGAGTGTGGAAGCGGATCTTGATCTCCGACGGCACCACCGCGACGTTGGCGAAGCGGGTGATGAAGTCCATGTGCCACATGGTGCGGCGGAACTCGCCGTCGGTGACCGATTGCAGGCCGACTGATTCCTGCTTGCGTACGGCGTCGGTGATGGACTTGTCCTCCTCGGCGGTCAGCGCCTCGGGTGAAATGGCGCCTTTGGCCCGCTTCTCGCGGGCTTCGAGCAAGGCCTTCGGGCGCAGCAGGCTGCCGACATGGTCGGCACGAAACGGTGGCTTCATCGACTCCTCCTGAGGGGCACGGCCTTAACACGAAATGACCGGCCTGCCCAATGGGGTGCGGCCCACGTGGGCGCGATTGCGGCCCTGCGGGGCATGGGGCAAAGTGAGCGCCAATAGCTATCCGTTTCAGGGAGACACGCATGCGCTTGAGGCACCTTCTCGCCATTGCAGCCACCATCGCCATCGTCGCGGCCCCGGCGGCTGCCGAGACCGTCAAGGTGGGCTTCATCTCGACCTTCTCTGGGCCTTTCGCCAGCCTCGGCATCACGCAGGATAACGCCGTCAAGCTGTTCGTTGCCAAAAACGGTGATAGCGTCGGCGGGCACAAGATCGAGATCATCCGGCGCGACGAGACCGGGCCCAACCCCGACGTCGCCAAGCGCCTGGTTCAGGAGCTGATCACCCGCGATGGCGCCAAGATCATTGCCGGCTTGGTGTTCACGCCCAACGCGCTGGCAGTAGCACCGTTGGCCACCGAGTCCAAGACGCCGGTGGTGATCATGAATGCGGCAACGGCGATGATCACCACGCGCTCACCCTACCTGACCCGCGTCTCGCTCACCCTGCCGCAGACCACCGAGATCTTCGGGCGCTGGGCAGCGACCAAGGGCGGCATGAAGCAGGCCCTGACCTCGGTTTCCGACTACGGTCCTGGCCATGACGCCGAGGCGGCGTTCAAGCAGGGCTTCACCGATGCCGGCGGTACGCTAGTCGGCAGTGTGCGCATGCCTCTCGCCAATCCGGATTTCGTGCCGTTCCTGCAGCGCATCCTCGACCAGAAGCCGGAAGGCATTTACGCCTTCCTGCCGGGCGGCACGCAGCCGACCGCCTACGTCAAGGCGTTCAATGAGCTCGGTCTTGGCCGGGCCGGGATCAGGCTGATGCCCAGTGCTGAGGCCACCAACGAATCCCAGATCGACAACCTTGGCGACCTGGCCGTCGGCCTGATCACCGCGACGCACTATTCGGCCGGTTACCAGTCGGCCAAGAACCGGGAGTTCGTCGCTGCCTATCGCGCCGCCTACAACATCGATCCGGATTTCTTTGCCGTCGGTGCCTGGGACGGCATGCAGCTGATCTACGACACGGTGAGGAAGCTCGACGGCAAGATCGACGGTGACAAGGCCATGGAGGCGATCAAGGGCTGGTCGTCGGAAAGCCCGCGTGGACCCATCAGCATCGATCCGGTCACCCGCGACATCGTGCAGAACATCTATATCTGCAAGGTCGAGCGGGTGAACGGCCGCCTGACCAACGTGGTCTTCGAAACCTATCCGGCGGTCAAAGACCCCTGGAAGGAGCGCAACAAGTAGGCACCAACGCCCCGGCAGGGGCGTATCGTATCCGCTCGTCACGCTGATCCCGGTGAGGCCGGCCTAGGGTACCGCTGCCTCGCGTCCTATACTGGCCGGATCGCCTTCATTTCTACGGGCTGGATCATGAGTTTTCGCGCGCTGGTTCTCGAGGAGAAGGACGGCAAGGTCTCGTCGTCCCTGCAGAATGTCGACGAGGCCGCCCTGCCGCCGGGCGATGTTACCGTCGCCGTGACGCATTCCACGCTCAACTACAAGGACGGCCTGATCCTTGCCGGCCTGGGCAAGATCGTGCGCAAGTATCCGCACGTGCCCGGCATCGATTTCGCCGGCACGGTTGAAGTGTCGAACGACGGCGCGTTCAAGCCTGGCGACAGGGTGATTCTCACCGGCTGGCGGGTCGGCGAATGGACCTGGGGCGGCTATGCTCAGAGGGCCCGGGTGAAAGCAGAATGGCTCATCCCTTTGCCGTCGGGCATGAGCCCGCAGCAGGCGATGGCCATCGGCACGGCCGGCTTCACCGCCATGCTGGCGGTTATGGCGCTGGAGGCGCGGGGCCTGACGCCGGAGAAAGGCGAGGTGCTGGTCACCGGGGCCGCCGGCGGTGTAGGCAGTGTCGCCGTCGCTATCCTGGCTAAGCGCGGCTACACGGTGGTTGCTTCCTCCGGCCGTGCCGACGCACACGACTATCTGAAATCGCTGGGGGCGGCCTCGGTCATCGGTCGGGCAGAGACCGTGGCGCCGCCTGGCAAGCCGCTGATCGCCGAGCGCTGGGCCGGCTGCGTCGACGCGGTCGGTGGTGCGACGCTTGCCGGCGTGTTGCCGGCGATGAAATACGGCGCCTCGGTCGCCGCCTGCGGCAATGCCGGCGGCAACGACGTGCCGGCCAGCGTCATTCCGCTGTTGCTGCGTGGCGTGAGCATTCTGGGCATCGATTCGGCGATGAAGCCGATGCCCGAGCGCCGTGAGGCCTGGGCGCGCCTGGCGCGCGATCTACCCCTCGAGAAGCTCGATTCCATGACCTCGGTGATTGGCCTGGGGGATCTCCCGGCGGAGGGGCAGCGTATCCTCAAAGGGCAGGTGCGCGGCCGCGTCGTGGTCGACGTGACCCGCTGAAGGAACACGCCATGCAAAAGGGCAAGATCGTCGAGAACCTGGAGATCGAGGCGGATCAGCTCGAATGGCTGAAGCGGATGGCCGAGAGCTATTCGCTATCTGACGCGTCGAAGGCGCTGCGCGTGGTTCTAGATCACGCCATGGAAGACGCCGACGAGGACCAGATCTTTATGTCCATCCGCTGCCGGCGTTGCGGGTGAGTCTTACGCGGCGGCCTGCAGCGCCGGAGTAAACGGCGTCACCTCGACGGCATTATTCTCGACGACCACGAAGCTGCTTTCGCCGACCTCGTGCCAGTGGTCGTTGACTTCGTCCAGCGGTTCCGACAGCACGAGAGAGCACCCCCTGCCCTCGATGAAGCGCACGTCGCCCTGCTCGATCCAGACATCGCTGCCCGTGCCGTAGAACATCGAGGGAGATTTGCCGTCGCTTGACCAGCGCAGCGCCAGGATGCGCCGGCCGTCGGCGATAGCGGCGGCCATGCGGAAGGGTTCGTCGACGCCTTCTTTCTCCATTGCCGTCAGCACGTCGGCCACGGTTTTCTGGAAGGCGCCCTTGGGGTCGCGGGTAAAACCGTTGCCCAGCAGCAGGTAGAAAAACAGCTCGCTGTCGGTAGAGCCCTCGCGGTTGAGATAGTACTCAGAGCGCACCTTCTGCTCAAGTTCACGGCGCACCAGCGCATAGCCGCCGATCTTGCCGTTGTGCATGAACAGCAGCCGCCCGTAGCGGAAGGGATGGCAGTTGAGCCGGGTCGTCGCCGTGCCGGTCGAGGCGCGGACATGGGCGAAGAACAGCGACGAGCGAATCTGCTCGGCGAGGCTGCGTAGATTGGCGTCGTTCCATGCCGGCATCGTGTCCTTGAACAGCCCGGGATGCGGCAGGTCGGCGTACCAGCCGAGGCCGAATCCGTCACCGTTCGTCGGCACGACGCTACGCTGGGCCGACAGGCTCTGCCGGATCAGCGAGTTGTGGGGTTGGAAGAGCAGGGTGTCCATCGACACCGGTACCCCCGAATAGGCCAGCCAGCGACACATGCGCATCCCCCATATAGGGCCCGAGTCTCAAGGCCTTAAGAAGACTATAGGCGCGTTAACGGAGGGTTTACAGGCGCCGAAACAGCACGTTGGTCGAGCGCGCTGCATCAGGCGGGTGAGAAAGGCCGGCGAGACGGAGCATATCGACGATGGCGCGCGCCCGCGGGGTGTCGAGGCCGCCTTCGATCTCCACCATCATCGATTGTAGACGCCGGTCCGCCAATGTTTGCCGGGCGCCGGCGACGATCTTCTCCTCGATGCTGTCGACGTCGAGCTTGATATGGGTCGGAAAGGGGGCCGCAAACGTCGTCAGAAATCCGTCCATCGAGTAAACGGAGACTGCCTGGCGGAACCGTACGTTGATCGTTCTCCCCAGCGAATCCGTATCCACACCGATCGCATGCATCGAGGAGCCGGCATCGGTGCGAGCCATGTTAAGGGTGCTGAGCTCCGTCGCTTCGCCGAAACCAACGCAATAGGCGGCGATCCGGTCATCCATGCGGTTGATCTCGATGTTGCGTATCAGGGCGCTGTAGCTTGCCGCTCCTGGCTCGAACGCCAGCGTTCGAACTCCCGGGGCAAGAGCGGCATAGAGCGAGTACTGACCCACATTGGCGCCGATATCCCAGAACACGTCGCCGGGCTGGAAACTGTCGATCCAGGTCAGTGTTTCCGGTTCCCGGAAGCTGAATTCGCGCACGAAATGCAGAGATTCGCGAGTGGGGCAGTGAAAGCGCAGAGACCCACGTGCGGTCTGCACGTCCAGGTCGAGTTCCAGAAGTTCCGCGGCAAGTGCTTGCGCCGCCCGGCGGCGCCACGGCTTGAGTGGCCAGGTGAGCAGACGCGCCGACGCCGCGATTGCTCGCGCCACAGTTGCGCTCATGCTCCCCCCAATCGGCCAAACTATTCGACGGCAAGATTCCCGCTAATCTTGCCTCACATCACTGTGGCATAAGGCCGGCCGGCACGCCACCGCAGACCCTGAGGGCAACACTCCGTCAATCGGGCTCGCGTCAGGTGATCGCGAACAGGGCTGAGACCTGGGTGGCGTCCATCACCCCGATCTGTGTCGAGGTAAAGGCGTTGCCCTGGGTGGAAGTCATCGACAGGATAGACGCCTCTGTCAGCGCGCCGATCGCCGTCGTTGTCAGGCGGGCAATCTGCGCAGCCGACAGGCCGTCGACCTGCGTGGTGGTGAGGGCGGCAATCTGGGTTGTGTTCAACCCACCGGCTGCGGTCGCCGTGAGTGCCGCGACCTGGGTCATCGACAGGACGCCGAACTGGGTGGTCAGCGACCCCGCCTGCGCCGCCGTCAGGACCCCGACCTGGGTTGTCGTTAGAACGCCGACCTGTGTGTCGGTCAGGTTGGAGACGGCGGTCGTGTTGAGGGCACCAATCTGAGCCGTGCTCAGCACACCAATCTGGGTGGTGGTAAGCGCCTGCAGATCGACAGTCTCCAGCGCGCCCACCTGGGTGGTGGTCAGGCCCCCCACTTGTGTCGTGCTGAAGGCGGCGACCTGCGCGTCCGTCAGGGCCTTGACCTGCGTGACCGTGAACGCGCCGATCTGAGCGGCAGTGAGCTGGCTGAGCTGGGTCGTCGACAGCGCCTCGAGATCCGTCGTTTCGAGCCCCTTGAGCTGGGTCGTTGTCAGGGCGGCGATCTGCGTCTGCGACAGCGACTGGGCCTGTGCGGTGGTCAGGGCACCCACCTGCGTCGTGGTCAGGGCCTTGATCTGCGTCGCCGCGAAGCCGTCTAGAACCGTCTCGTCCAGCGCCTGCAGATCGGTGACCTCGAGCGCGGCGATCTGGGTCGACGTGAGCTGGCTCAGCTGCGTCGCAGTAAACGCAGCAAAGTCGGCAGCGTCGAGCTCCTTGATCTGGGTGGCGGTCAACGCGGCAATCTGCGCGGAGGTCAGCGACTGCGTCTGGGTCAGGGTCAGGTCGCCGATCTGGGTTGCCGACAGACTCTTGACATGCGTCGTCGACAGTGCCGCGACCTGGGTCGTCGTCAGCGACTGGAGATCGGCCGTCTCAAGCGCGGCGAGCTGCGTCGCCTTCAGGCCACCGAGCTGAGTGGTCGACAGTCCGGCCACCTGCGTCTCGGTGAGCGCGGCGATCTGGGTTGTCGTGAACGAGCCGACTTGCGTGGCCGTCAGCTGCCCCAGCTGTGTCGTCGTGAGCTCTGCCAGGTCGGCGCTCTCGAAGCCCTTCAACT
>VGEI01000118.1 GCA_016869415.1 Alphaproteobacteria bacterium | reverse complement strand
AGTCGCGGACATGCCGCTGACCGCCCGCCAGCACGCCGATATCGCCCGGGGCATCGCCGACGCCGACCCCAAGGCTGCCGGCGAGGCGGTGGACCGGCTGATGGACTACATCGAGAAATTTACCCGCGCCACTGTGGACGCGAATAGCTGATGGCCGGGCTGGAACGCTTCCACGGCTTCACGCGCGCCATGGGCATGCTGCTCTCGGCCGAACGCGGTGAGGCCGAGATCCTCGAAGCCGGCGCCGGACTTCTCCTGCGCCTGATCGCCACCGACGATTGGCTGCCGCCGGCCTTCGCCGTTCCCCATCCCGAGTACTACCGGCAATACCTGCTGCATCGCGACGCAGCGGAGCGTTTCTCCGTCGTCAGCTTCGTCTGGGGACCGGGCCAGAAAACACCCGTGCACGATCACACGGTCTGGGGTCTCGTCGGGGTGATGCGCGGCGCCGAGCTATGCCAGCGCTTCGACCGGGATGCGGCCGGCGCCCTTGTCGCCGGGGAGACGCAGCGTTTGCAGCCCGGCGATGTGGACGCGGTATCGCCCCGCATCGGCGACATCCATACCGTGGCCAACGCCTTCGGCGACCGGGTATCGGTCAGCATCCATGTATATGGCGCCGATATCGGTGCCGTGCGCCGGCATGTCTTCAAGCCGGACGGAACCATCGTGGAGTTCGTCTCTGGCTATGCCAACGCCGGCCCGCTCGATCCCGCCCCGCGGACCTGATCCGGCTGGACGCGGGGACCGGTTCCGAATATATTACTGATATATCAGAGTGCCTTCGGGGAGACTGCAGATGCTCACCATGCCCAAGCGCCAGGAGGCGTTTCGCGCCGACTACCGCGAGAAGGTGTCGCGCTGGTACAGCGGCCCCGGCCATGTTTTCATGATCTATGCCATCGGGCTCTCGGGCATTTTCTTCTTCGTGCGCCAAATCGAGAACGTCGCCTGGTACGAGTGGCTGACCATCCCGGTCGCCTTCACCCTGGCCAATGTCTTCGAGTGGTGGATCCACAAATACATCATGCACCGCCCGGTGAAAGGCTTCATGGGCATCTACAAGCGCCACACCCTGGCCCACCACCAGTTCTTCACCGATGCCGAGCCGACCATCGACAGCTCGCACGATTTCCGCATCGTCTTCTTCCCGCCCTACGCGCTTGCCGCCTTCATGATCGGCACGGCTGTGCCGGCGGCGCTCATCCACTGGCTGGGCGCCCCCAACATCGCCTGGCTGCTGCTCACCACCAACACGGCGATCTATCTCAACTACGAGCTCTTCCACTATTGCTGCCATGTGAAGGACGATTCGCTGGTCCGGCATATCCCTTTCATCAACACCATCCGCCGCCACCATATCGCCCACCACAACACCTCGATCATGATGGAGCGCAATTTCAACCTGACCTACCCGATCGCCGACTGGTTCTTCGGCACCAGCGACCTCGACCGCGGCGTCATCGGCCATGTCTTCAACGGCTACGACCGCAGCCATGTGCGCCGCGACCTCAAGAAGGTGCGCAACACCGCCGACGATCCGCGCGTGGCGCTGGTGCGGGCCTAGGAGAGCAGCCATGGCCCAGATGCAGGGTGAGATCAAGCGCAACGTCGCCTCGTTGTTCGGCGGCATCGTCATCGCCATCGTCGTCTTCGTGCTCTGGATGCTGGTGACCCGCGAGCTCGGGTACAGCGGCACCCACGTGGCCGTACTCGGCGCCTTCGTCGCGGCCCTGACCGGCGGCTACGTGCGCCTGGCAGACCTCTGATGAACGACACGGCCAAGAAACCGGTGGCGGCGGCGCCTTCTTCGCACCAAGAGCGCAAGAAGCGGACCATCACCGAGATCCGCGATTCAAAGCAGACCGGCGAGAAGATGGTCTACATGTCGGTGCCGGACTACACCTCGGCCAAGTGGGCCGAGATGGCGGGCGTCGACGTGGCGGTGGTGGGCGACAGCCTGGCCATGGTGGCGCATGGCCATCCCAGCACTATCCCGGCGACCATGGACATGATGGTCATGCACGCGCTGGCCGTGCGGCGCGGGGCGCCGAACACCTTCGTGCTCGGCTGCATGCCCTACCAGAGCTACAATACGATCGACCGGGCGCTGACCAATGCCGCGCGCTTCATGCAGGAGGCGGGCAGCGATGCGGTCAAGCCGCAGGGCGGCAAGAGCCAGGCGCACATCCTCAAGGCCATCGTCGATGCCGGCATTCCGACGGCCTCGCATATCGGCCTGACGCCGCACACCATCGCCATGTTCGGCGGCTTCAAGATCCAGGGCCGTACGGCCGATGCCGCCATGAAGATCCTCGAGGACGCACTGGCCATCGAGGATGCCGGCTGCTTCATGCTCGAGTTCGAGGCCGTGCCGGCCAAGATCGCCGAGGTGATCTCCAGGCAGCTCACCATTCCGACCATCGGCATCGGCGCCGGTGTCGGCACCGACGGCCAGATCCTGCTGTGCTACGACCTGTTGGGCGTGTTCACCGACTTCAAGCCGAAATTCACCAAGCGCTACACCAACCTGACCGAGGTGGCGGTCGGCGGCATCCAGCAATACGTCGCCGAGGTCAAGTCGGGGAAATTCCCCGACGACCAGCACAGCTACTCGGTCAAGGACGACGAGTTCGAGAAATTCCTGCGCCTGGTCGAGAAGCGCAAACACATCTAGCGTTTGCGCACTGTCTCCCGTTCGACTAGCTCGAGGGGCAAGACCGTCTTCAGCGGCTTGCGCGGACCGGGCTTGCGCTGCAGCGCCCGCATGATCGCGCCGATCAGGTCGTCGACCGGCTGACGGATGGTGGTCAGCCGGTAGCTCAGCCAGGAAGCCTGCGGCGTATCGTGGAAGCCGACGACCGAGATGTCCTCCGGCACGCGGCGGCCGGCAACCCGCGCCGTGTCGATGAAGCCCAGGGCCAGAAGATCCGTGACGCAGAACGCGCCATCGACATCGTGCGCCGCCAGCAACTCGCGCGCCGCCTGGCTGCCCGTCTCGTAGCGTGAGGGGCCACGCGACCAGAGGATCGGATCGACGCCGGCCTTGGAGAAGGCCGCCGTGGCTGCCTCGACCCGGCGCATCTGGCTGGCTGTGGCGCTGCTGACGATGACCGGCCGCCGGCAGCCGGCCTTGATCAGCCTCTCCGCCGCCAGACGGGCGCCGCCAGCGTCGTCGGTGACGATCGTATCGGCATGCGCATTTTCCGTCAGCCGGTTGACCAGGACGATCGGCACGCCGTTGGCCACGCATTCCCGGATGATTGCGCTGGGCGGCGTCACGGAGATGACAACGATGGCGCGGACGCGGAACTCGAGAATCAGGTCGATCAGACGCGAGACGTTGCTGTCGCCGTCGACGGCATTGATAAGCAGGCACTGCAGGTTCTGCTGCAGCAGGGCCTGGCTGAGCGCGTCGAGGTGAGTGGCCATGTAGGGAGTCGAGAGGTTTGATGCAAGCACCCCGACGAGACTGGAGCGCTCACGGCCCAGCCTTTGGGCAAGCCGATTGACCCGATAGCCGAGCGCCGATGCCGCCTTGAGCACGCGGAGCCGCGTGGCCTCGGAGACGCTGGCCCCTTCGGTGAAGGTGCGTGAGACGGCGGAGCGCGAGACGCCGGCGCGGCGCGCCACGTCCTCTGCTGTCACGAAGCCGCGGCCTGTTCCCCTTGCGCGCCCGTCCCCCATGACCGCAGCATATTGCGCGGCGCGCGGCCGGGCTAGGGCTGCCAGCCGTTATAGCCGGGGTGGGTTTTCGGCACCGGCAGGGTTTGCGGGACGCCGCTCCGAGCCGAGGCGTAGAGCGCGGTCAGTAGCTCGATCGAGCGCCTGGAATCACCGATGGTGATCGGAAGCTTGCCTCCGCTCTCCAGGGCGGCATGGAAGTCCTCGAACTGGCCGGCAAAGCGCTCTTTCTTGGGCGTGAAATCGGCCAAGGCTGCAGTGAGACGCTCGCCGGCCTCCGGGCTGGCCGGAGTAAAGCTCCAGGGCTCGGAGCCCGGCGAATAGGGTGAGGTGCAGCTCTCGGCAGTAAAATTCTCGAAGCAGAAGCGCAGCCGCGAGGTGTCGGCCGCAGCGCCGAGCGTCACCGACAGCGTGGCGAGCGAGCCATCGGCCATTTCCAGCGAGGCGGCAGCGCAGTCCTCGACCTCGATGCTCGGCACGACCCGCGTCGCCGTGCGGGCAAAGACCGAGCGCACCGGACCGGCCAGCCAGCACAGGAGATCGTGCGCATGGATGGCATGGGTGGTCAGCGTGCCGCCGAGTTCGGTCTGCCACTTGCCGCGCCAGGGCACGGCATAGTAAGCGGCGCCGCGCCTCCACAGCGTCTCGATGGTTGAGAGATAGAGGCGGCCGGCCAGCCCCTTGTCGATCAGGTGCTTGAGCTTGCGCACGCCGTTGCCGTAGCGGTACTGGAAGATCGGCATCAGCCGGCCCTTCGCCGCCGTTGCCGCCTTTTCCAGCCGGCCGACATCGGCGAGCGATCCGGCAAGCGGCTTCTCGCAGACCACGTGCTTGCCGGCGGAGAGCGCGGCTTCGACCGGCGCCACGCGGATCGATGAGGGCGTGCAGATGTCGACGATGTCGATATCGCCGCGGCACAGGACGTCGTCGAGATTTGTGGCGATCGAGGGCAGGGCGTATTTCTCGGCGACAGCGCGCGCTGTCTCCTCCTGGAGGTCGCAGATACAGCGGACGGTGAACTTGTCCGGTAGCGCCTTCCAGGCCTCGATGTGGATCTTGCCGACTCCGCCGCCGACGACGGCCACGCCGTAGTTGCGCATCAGGAGAGCCGCGTCGCCTTGGCCTGGGCGGTCAGCGCCAGCTCGCAGGCATGGAAGCAATGCTCCTGGCTCATCGCCGTCTCCGTGCGGTCGACGATGTCGGCGACGAATTGCGGTCCGAAGGGCAGGGCAACGTTCTCGCAGTTGATATAGCGTGCCCCTTTCCCGTCGACCAGGAACAGGTGGTTGGCGCCGGGGCGGCCGGTGATGTCGATGTATTTGCGCAGCTCGATATAGCCCTCGGTGCCCAGCAGGGTGAGGCGGCCGTCTCCCCAGGTGCCGAGCCCGTCCGGCGTGAACCAGTCGACCCGCACATAGCCGCTGGCCCCGGGCGCGCGCAGTAGCACGTCGCCGAAATCCTCGAGCTCGGGATGCTGCGGGTGGTTGCGGTTGGCAATCTGAGAGGCGACGACCTCCGCCCGGGCCGAGCCGGTGAAAAACAGGAACTGGTCCATCTGGTGCGAAGCGATGTCGCAGAGGATGCCGCCATAGCGGGCGCGCTGGTAGAACCAAGGTTTGCGCAGGTGCGGCCGGTGCTGATGCGGTCCGAGGCCGATGGTCTGGATCACTCGCCCGATCGCGCCCGCCTTGACCAGCTCGCCTGCCTTGACCGTCGCCCTCTGCTCCAGCCGTTCACTGAAGCAGATGATGTACTTCCGGCCGGTCTCCTTCTGGACCTTGCGCACCTCGGCGAGCTGATCGAGGGTGATCATGCCCGGCTTGTCGACGAAGAAATCCTTGCCGTGCCGCATTACCTCGATCCCCAGGGCGGCGCGCTCATCGGAGATTGCGGCCGAGGCGACGACCTGCAGGTTCTTGTCCTCGAGGATGGTGCGTTTGTCGTCGACCCTCTTTGCCTCAGGGTGCTTCGCCATGTAGGGCGCGGCGAGCTCGTCCTCGGGCTCGTATACTGAGACGAGGGTGGCGCCGGCGGCCTTGAGCGCATCCGTCATGCCGTGGATGTGATAGTGGTTGAGGCCGATGGCGGCGAAGCGGACCGGTGACTTTGGCATTGTGCTGCTAACCCTTGAGACCCGACATGGCGATGCCCTGGATGATCAGGCGCTGAAAGAAGAGGAAGACGGCGAAGACCGGGACGAGCGAGAGGATCGACATGGCGAAAAGCGGCCCCCACTCGGAGCGGCCGGTCGAATCGATGAAGGAGCGCAGGGCCAGCGGCACGGTGTAGTGGGTCATGTCGTTGAGATAGATGAGCGGCCCGAAGAAATCGTCCCAGGTCCAGATGAAGGAGAAGATCGCCGCCGTGGCCAGCACGGGCTTGGACAGCGGCAGGATCACGCGCCAGTAGATGCCAAACGGGCCGCAGCCGTCCATCATCGCCGCCTCGTCGAGCTCGCGCGGGATGGTGCGGAAGAATTGCACCATCAGGAAGATGAAGAAGGCGTCGACGGCCAGGAATTTCGGCACGATCAGCGGGAAGAAGGTGTCGACCCAGCCGAGATGCAGGAAGAGCACGTATTGCGGGATCAGCGTCACGTGGTAGGGCAGCATCAGGGTGCCGAGCATCAGTGCGAACCAGACGCGCTTGAAACGGAAATTGAGCCGGGCGAAGGCGAAGGCAGCGAGCGAGCAGGCCAGCACGTTGCCGATCACCGCCGCCGAGGCGACGAAGGCCGAGTTCAGGAAGAAGCGGGTGAAGCTGACCTTGAGCGCGGTCCAGCCTTCGCCGTAGGCGCGCAGGTCGAAAGAAGCGGGCCAGATCGAGAAATTGGTGAAGATTTCCGCTTCCGGGCGCAGCGAGCTGGCCAACATCCAGAGCACCGGATAGAGCATGCCGATCGAGGCGGCGATCAGCAGCCCATGCGCCAGCCCTCGGCGCCAGGGATGGCCACCGGTCACCGGCCGCGTGCCGATCAAGGCGTCAACGTCCTTCATCGCCGTAATAGACCCAGTACTTGGAGCTGAGAAACGAGGCGGCCGTGAAGATGGCGATGATCGAGAGCAGCACCCAGGCAAGGGCCGAAGCGTAGCCCATGCGGAAGTAAGCGAAGGCCTCCTGGTAGAGATAGAGCGTGTAGAACAAGGTCGAATCGATCGGCCCGCCGGAGCCGCCGCTGACGATGAAGGCTGGAGTGAAGGCCTTGAACGAATTGATGGTCTGCAGCACCAGGTTGAAGAAGATCACCGGTGCGAGCAACGGCAGGGTAATGCGGAAGAATTTCGCAATCGGTCCTGCCCCATCGATCGCGGCGGCTTCGTAGAGCTCCTGCGGGATCTGGCGCAGGCCTGCGAGGAAGATGACCATCGGCGAGCCGAACTGCCAGACGCGCAGCAGGACCAGCGTGTAGAGAGAGTATTGCGGATTGGATATCCAGCTCGGTCCGTCGATGCCGAAGACCGAGAGGCCCTCATTGACCAACCCGTCATAGCCGAAAATCTGCCGCCAGAGGACGGCGATGGCCACACTGCCGCCGAGCAGCGAGGGGATGTAGAAGAGGGCGCGATAGAAAGTCAGGCCGCGCAGCCCCTTGTCGAGCACCAGGGCGATGGCGAGCGCGAAGAGCAGCTCCAGCGGCACGGCGAGCAGCACGTACCAGAAGGTCACAGAGAGCGCATTGCGGAAGCGCTTGTCCTCCGCGAACATGTGCCAGTAATTGTCGAGGCCGGCCCAGCGCGGTGCTTGCAGCAGATCGAAATTGGTGAAGGACAGGTAGAGCGAGGCGACTGTCGGGCCGAGCGTGAGCACGAAGAAGCCAAGCAGCCAGGGGGCCAGAAACAGATACGCAGCGCCGTCCTGGGCGTTGAGCCGGCGCCGTCGTGGCGCCGGTTCGCTGCGGGTTTGCGGCAGCGCGACGGTGGTCATGCAGTCGCGCCGCGCCGGTCGGTCAGGCGCGTTCGAGGGCGCGCTTCGCGTCCGCCATGAACTGATCGGCCGCCTGTGGCACCTTGGCATTGCCGACCGAGATCGTCTCTGCGACGCGGCGGAGATTCTGCTCGATCTCGCCGGCCCCCTTGGGTGGCGGCGGCGGCAAGGTCCCGACCCGGCTGGCGATCAGCGAGATGTACTCGATCTGCGCCTTGCCCAGTTCGTCGACTTGGGCCAATAGCCGGTCGCGCATGCTCTTGGAGGGCGGCACGCCGCGCTCGACCCCCAGCGCCGCTCCCGCATCAGGATGGGTCGAGATGAAATTGATGATGCGCGCCGCTTCCTGCGGCTGTGGCGTGGTCGCCGAGATCGAGAGCAGCATCGAAGGTTTGTAGTACTGGCCCGCTTTCCCGCCCTGGGTCTGTGGGAACATGGTCATGGCCAATTTGTTCTGGTTGACCGCCTGCCAGGCCACGAGCTGGTTGGAATGAGCGAAGGTAATGGCCGCGCGCCCGGTGGTCAGCATGTCGGTCTCGGGCGTGTTGCGGTAGAGCGCCTGCAGGTCGCCGGCCACCGCGCCGCCGGCGCGGCGCAGCTTGTCCCAGTAGTCGAACCACTCGGCGATGTCGTCGCGGGTGAAGGCGATCTTGCCGTCGTTGTCGTAGAGCTGGCGGCCGCGCTGACGCACCCATACCTCGAGCGCCGGCTCGGCTGAGCCGGCGTCCATGGTGCCGAAATAGCCGCGTTTGCTTGCGGCCTTGGTGATGGCGATGGCCTTCTCGGCGAACTGCGCCCAAGTCGTGGCGTGGTCGGGCGGGGCGATCTTCAGGCGCTCGAACGTGGTCTTGTCGTAGAACAGGCTGTTCGAGTTGACGCCCATGCTGACGCCGAAGACCTGGCCGTCGACCTTGCCGGTATCGATATTGGCCTGGCCGAAATCGGCGATGTTGATCGGGCTCGGCATGAACTCGTCGAGCGGCCGTAGCGCCTTGCGCCGCGCGTATTCGTAGATGTAGCGATAATCCATCTGGATGACGTCGGGCGCGTTGCCGCCGGCGACCTGGGTTGCGAGGCGCGTCCAGTAGTCGCCCCAGCCGATGGTCTCGACATCGATCTGCGTGCCGGCGTTGATCTTGGTGTAGGCGTCGAGTGCCGCCTGGGTGCGCTTGGCGCGGTCCGTCCCGCCCCACCAGGTCATGCGCAGCCGGGTGCGGGCGGCCTGCGCCCACACCGATTGAGGTAGGGCAGCGGCGGCAGCCAGGCCGGCTGCAAGCTTGAACGTGGAACGGCGAGACACGTTGGGCATCGCGTTCTCCCTGGTTTCGGCCGAAGCCGCTATTGCTTAGGCGAATTATCGCTCCGCTGGGAGCCGCCGCAACAGGAAAATAACCGGACGGTTACAAGACGCGTGCCAGAGGAGCGTCAAGGCCTCAGGCTTTGGCCATGAACTGCCGGACCTCGGCGCGGGTCGGCGCGCCGGCGACGCCGCCGAAGCGCGTGCACTTGAGGGCCGCGGCGGCGCAGGCGAAGCGCGATGCCGCCTCGACGCCCATGCCCTCGGCAAGCCCTAGCGCGAAGGCGCCATGGAAAGTGTCGCCGGCTCCCAGCGTGTCGACGACTTTGACTTTCGGTGCGGGAACCTTGCGCACGGCGCCGTTCTCGATCCAGCGGAATCCGCGTGCGCCGAGAGTGACGCCGACGAAGCCCGGCAGGCGCGAAGCGGCGCGGCGCAGCGCCATATCGAAGTCGTCGGTCCTAGCGAAGGCAAAGAGGGCGGGCTG
>VGEI01000117.1 GCA_016869415.1 Alphaproteobacteria bacterium | reverse complement strand
CATCGCATGATCCCCCTGGAATCGATCCCAATGCTCCAAGGGGGCAAACCATGCCGACACCGATCATCGTCACCGGCGACGCCGTCATCACCGCCGACGGACAGTCCTACCGCCAGTCCGGCCCCGGGCCACAGACACTGGAGATCAACGGCACCGGCAACACGCTGGCCGCCAGTAGCGGCGCCGGAGCCGACACACTGATCGCCAACGGCGACCTCAACACACTGCGCGCCGGCAACGGCGCCGACCTGCTGAACGCCTTCGGCAACGCCAACACCCTGGTCGGCGGCGCCGGCGCCGGGCAGCAGCTTTACGCGGCGGGCAACGAATCCCTGCTGGTCGGGGGTACCGGCCGCGACCAGAGCCTGACCGTCGACGGCAACGACAGCGTGCTGATCGCCCAGGGCAGCTCCAGCACCTTGCTGGCCAACGGCAACAACGAGCTTCTGGTGGCCGGCAAGTACGGCAGCCATTCGCTGACCGTCTTCGGCAACGACAGCCAGCTGATCGGCGGTGCCGGCGCCAACACGCTCACCGCCTACGGCAACAACAACGTACTGGTGGTCGCCGGCCGCGATGTTCATACGATTCTCGGCCCGACCTGGGGCTGCGGCCCGGCTGCCCTCAAGAGTGCCGCGGCCTATCGCGCCCGCGCCGATTTCGTCGTCGGCCGGGTGCTCGACGGTGTGCCGGAGATCGAGCTGCCGGAGGAGCCGAGCCGCTGCCAAGGCTACAGTGGCGCGGGCTGCGGCAGCTACAGCGTTTCCTATCTCATGCAGTGGAGCGCCCGCTACCAAAGCTACGACTTCAACCGCTGTGTCAGCGGGCCGGATCAGACTCTCTACCTCGAGGGCAATGACGGCGTGCTGGTCGGCGGCGGCACCGGCTCCAACACCATCACCGCCATGGGCAACAACAACCTGCTGGTGGCCGGCAACTACGGCACGCAGACGCTCACCCTCGACGGCAATGACGGCACCGTGATCGGCGGCGGCAGCCACGGCGTTCTCACTGTCAACGGCAACCGCGCCACAATGCAGGCGGGGCAATATGGGCTGCAGCAGCTGACCCTCAACGGCAACGACGGCACGCTGATCGGCGGCGGCAGGCACGACATCCTCGAAGCCAACGGCAACCGCAACACGCTCTATGCCGGCGAATCCGGCCTCCACTTCCTGACGGTCAACGGCAACGACGCCCGGCTGATCGGCGGCGGCGGCACCAACCTGCTGACCGCCAACGGGAACGGCAACCTGCTGGAGGCTGGCTGGGGCGTGAACCACCTGATCGACACGGGAACCTCGGGCGTCTACCGCTTCGAGCGCGGCGACGGGCGAACCACCATCCTCAACGGCAGCGAGGGCATGGAAGCGGCCAACACGCTGGAGTTTGCCGATATCGGCTCCGACGACCTCTGGCTGCGCCGTCAGGGTGACGATCTGCGCATCGACGTGCGCGGCAGCTCGCAGAGCGTCACACTGGACGACTGGTTTGCCGCCGCGCACCGCGAGCTGGCGGCGATCAGAACCGCCGACGGCGGCGTGCTGGAGAGCGGCGAGGTCGGCGCCCTGGTCACCGCCATGGCCGGCAGCAGCCTGTTCTACAACCTGAGCAGCCCGACGCTGCAGAACGCCCTGGCCGCGGCCTGGGATGCCTGAGCGAAAGCGGCCCTAACCGGCAGCGGCAATACCGCGCATGAAATTCTGGCGGATCCTGACCGGGTCGCGCTCGGTGGTGGCCACGGCCGGCTGACCATCGATGCGCGCGGCGATCAGGCTCGGCCCGCCCTCGGCTAGGGCCCGTTCGACCAGCCGGTCGAAATCCTCCTCGTCGGATGCCCAAGCGCTGCGCCGGATCCCCGCCCCTTGCGCGATGGCCACGATGTCGGCGCCGGCGGCGGTGGCAGTCGGCTGCGAGCCGGTGATCTGGTAGACGCGGTTGTCCATCACCACCAAGGTGAGGTTCTTCGTCCCCAGCATGCCGACGGTGGTCAGGCAGCCGAGTTGCATGAGCAGCGAGCCGTCGCCTTCGAGCGCGACGACATGGCGCTTCGGCTGGGCGATGGCCACGCCCAGCGCGATCGGGATGGCCAGGCCCATGCTGCCCAGCATGTAGAAATTCTGCGGCCGCTGGCCGCTGGCCCAAAGGTCGAAATTGGTGTTGCCGATGCCGCCGATGACGGCCTCCTCGCGCTTGAGTTTGCCGACCAGGCGCTGGGTCAGGGCGAAACGGTTCATCACCTTGGCGTTGTCATAGCGGGTGGGGCTGGTCATGGTGCGGCTCACGCGGCGAAGACTTTGCCGCCAGTCAGCAGCGGCGAGAGGATGAGCGCCACCGGCGCCTGAGTGGTCAGCGCCTGTTTGATCGAGCGGTCGACAATGAACTCCAGCTCATCGAGCCTCGTGATGGTGTGGTTCTCCATGGCCAGCGCCTCGAGTACCGGCCGCATGGTGCGGCAGACCATGGCCTGACCGAGATTGAACTCGCCCAGCGTACCGCGCTCGGAGACGAACATGATCAGCGGGATCTGGCTGGGCACCACCAGCGAGGCCAGCGCGTTGGGGATCGTGGCGAAGCCGCTGGTCTGCATCAGGAGGCAGCCGCGCATCCCGGCCATCCAGGCACCGCTGACGATGCCCACGGCTTCCTCCTCGCGCGTGGTGACGAAGGCGGTGAAATAGGGATCGGCGTGAATCGCCTTGATCAGCGGCGTGAGCACCCGATCGGGCACATAGGTGACCAGCCTCACCTCGTTGCGCTTCAGGGTCTGCAGCACGATCTCGTGCCACGGGAGCGACGGGTTACGATCCGAATCGTTCATACGCTCGATCCTCGGGGCGGTCGGATATTCAGTCGATAGCCATATTGGCGCGCCGGAGCAAGGCACCGCGGCGCGCCGGCCTCAGAACTCCGCCTTCTCGCCCGGATTGAGCGGGATGACTCGTGTCGGCGTGTTGCCCAACGCCCGGACGAACTCCGCCGGGGTGCCCTTACCCAGGGGATTGGCGCCATAATGCATGGGGATGGCAAATTTCGGCTTAAGGAACTCGCGCGTGGCCAGCGCGGCATCGGCAGGATCCATGGTGAAGTTCCCGCCGATCGGAATGAGGATGAGGTCCGGCTTGTAGCGCTCGGCGATCAGCTTCATGTCGCCGAAGAGGTCGGTGTCACCCATGTGGTAGATGCGGAAGCCGTTCTCCATCTCGATGATGAAGCCCATCGGTTCGCCGCCGACATGGGTCTCGCTCTTGCCGGTGGCCGGGTTCTGCCAGACATAGACGGAGGAATGCTCGGCCCGCGTCGCCATGACCTTGATGCCGGGTGCGGGCTGCACCGTGCCGCCCTTGTCGAAACGCGGCAGCAGCTCGGGCGGCAGCACCTCGAGTGTCGCCAGCGACTGGTTGAGCCCACCCGGCGCGTAGATCGGCACATTGTTGAGCCGCGCTAGGGCCGGCGCGTCGGCGATGTGGTCGAGATGCCCGTGCGTCACCAGGATCACATCGACCTTGCCCAGCGCCGCGAGATCCTTGTACTGCGCCGGGGTCCTGGGGTTGCGCAGCAGCCAGGGGTCGGTGACGATAACTTTGCCGCCCGGCGTGGTGATGCGGAATGCCGACTGGCCGAGCCAGAGCAGCTCAGTCTTCCCGGTCTGGGCATGGACGTCGGGGACGCCCGCGACCGCCAGGACCGCTGCCGCCCAAAGCACACGCAGCTTCATGATTTGTCTCCCATGATGGGGATGGGCGGACCCGTCCGCTTATGCCCAAACCGGGCGTTGACCGCGCCAGCGATTTAGACGATCGTATAAATACTATGGTCACGGGAGTCAAACAGGTCAGACCCTCGCCGGCGCGCCAGGCCAGCACGCGTGCCGCGATCCTCGACGCCGCGGAGGAGCTCTTCGCCGCCAACGGCTTCACCGCGGTATCGATCCGCGACATCGCCCGGGCGGCCGGAGCCAATCCCGGCAGCATCAGCTACCATTTCGGCAGCAAGGACGGTCTGCTGCTTGAGATCTACCGCCGTCATTGCGCGCCGATGAACCGGCGGCGCGGCGAGCTGCTGGGCGAGGCGCTGCGCGTGCGCGACCCCGAGAATCGTCTCGAGGCGATCGTGCGCGCCTATATCGTCCCGGCCTATTACTCCAGCGCCGACCTCGCCGGAGGCGGGGCGCGCTTCACGCGGCTGCGCGCCGTCATGTCGGCGGAGGGCAACGAGGTCGCCCGCCGCATCATCGCCGACACCTTCGACGAGACCAGTCACGCCTTCATCGACGCGCTGCACCGGCAGCTGCCGCACCTGCCGCGGGCCACTCTCGTGTGGCGCAGCCATTTCCTGCTGGGCGCGCTCTATTACTCACTGGTGACCCAGGGACGAGTGACGCGCCTGTCACGCGGCGAGGCCGACGGCAGCGACCATGCCGCGGCCATCGAGGAGATCGTGCGGGCGAGTGTTGCCGCCTTCAAGGCGCCGGCCGTCGACACCGCACCGGGCCGGTCGAATACAGGCGCATCGCCGCGCAAGACCACACAGCGGTCATAGAGGGGGAAAGCATGTCCGATTCGATGAACGAACCGCGCCTTCTGATTCCGCAACTCAAGCCATTCTACGACAGGATTGAGGGCCTGTACTGGCTGGTCATCCGTCTCGCCGCCGGGTTGATCATCATCCCGCATGGCTGGCCCAAGCTCATGGCGGGAGTCGAGGCCACGGCACAGACCGCCCTGGTCCGCCGCGGCATCGAACCCGCCTGGCCCCTGGCGGTCGGACTGATCACGCTGGAGACGATCGGCGGCCTGTGCGTGGCGCTCGGCCTGTTCACCCGCTTCTGGGCGGCGGCCATCGCCATCGAGATGGCGGTGATCGTCTATCACCACCTGCCGAATTTCGGCTGGATCAACCGCGGCTACGAGTACCCGCTGATGTGGGGGCTGGTCATGCTGGGCATCGCGCTACGCGGCGGCGGCCCCTACTCGCTCGACCGCCGCATCGGCAAGCAGCTCTAGCGCGGCGTATGGGCCCGGACGAGGCCGGCGATGGCCGCCGTATCGTCGCCGGCCAGCACGTCGATCAGGCCTTCCTTCAACGCGGCGACGATCGGCGCCTCGATATCGAGCCCATAGGCCAGGCGTGCCGCAATGCGCTCGGGCCGCGGCAGCGTGACGCGCACGGCAATCCCGGCCGCGTGCAGTGCCTGCGCGTCGTCGGCGTGGAACATGTCGGCCTCGATGGCCAGCGAGGCCGCCCCGGCCCGGCGCCCCAGCCCCGCCGGATCGACGTGTCGGGCGTGGGTAATGAGCTCGGTGCGCGCCCCCGGGATGCGCTGACGAACCGTTACCAGAGAGACATGATCGAAGGAGATGACCAGCACATCGTCGACGGCCTGCGCCGCCGCCAGCACCTCACCCAGCCGGGTGATCATTCGGTCGGCCCGCTGGCGCTCCTTGATCTCGACCAGCAGGCCGATCCCCTGCCGTTTGGCCGCCGTCAGCGCTTCCGTGAGGGTCGGCACGCGCGTGCCGGCGAAGGACGGCCCGAACCAGGCGCCGGCGTCGAGGGCCTTGATCGCTGTCAGGTCGAGAGCGGCGGCCCGCCCCTTCCCGCTCGTGGTGCGGTCGAGGATCTCGTCATGCAGCAGCACGATCTCATCGTCACGCGTCAGCACGACATCGACCTCGGCGACGCTGGCGCCGTGGGCCGCGGCAGCCTCGAGGGCCGGCAAGGTGTTCTCGGGGGCGCCGATCGAATGGCCGCGATGGGCGCAGACATGGAAGCGGCCGGCGGCGCTGGCAAGCGGGATGTAGCTCATGCTGGCCTCATGTCGGAGCGATGGTCACGGCGAGGACTTCGTGATCGGAGATTGCCACGCCGCCCGCGTCGACCGCCGGCACCGTAGCGACGTCGGTACAAGTGAGCCCGCGGGCAAACAGCCAGTCGATCCGGCCGAGGGGTGGCGCAGGCGTGCCGTCGGGCCGGGTACGCTGCGTCGGCCCCGGAGCGTTGCACGTCTCCCAGTCGTAACCGCGGCGCTTCAGCAGTTCGAACATCGGCTCATAGGCCATGGGCAGCAGCAGCCGGTTAGGGTCGGCGGCTAGCGCCCGGGCAACGAAATCCGAATCGTGCTTCTCTTCGCGCTCGCAGCTCGCGGTGTTGAAATCGCCGCCGATCAGCACGGGCATTCCCGGTGCATGGACGTCGATAGCGTCAAGCAGCGTCTGCGTCTGCAGCCGCCGGTCTTCGGGGCCGGTATGGCTCTCGTAATGCACCGAAGCGAGCAGCACCGGCTGGCCGGCGATCGTCACCTCCGCCAGCATGGCGATCCGCCCACCGACACGCCGCTCGTGGAAGGCACCGTCGAACCAGCGCCCAGAGGTCTCGAGCCGCACCAGCGCCGGCCGGGCCAGCGCCGCGGCCGAAACGAAGCCGCCACCGTGAAGCCCGGCACTGTTCGTCTCCCCGGCATGCGCCTTCTGCTCGCGCAGGTCGCCGAGCCCGAGCTCGATGAACTCCGCGCCGAAGACGTAGCCCTGCCCCAGCGTATCGGCGAGGTCGCGGGTCGTGTGCCGGTTGCCGGTGCGGGCCATACCGAGATCGAGTTCGCAGAGCATCAGCACGTCGGCGCGCAGGCTTGCCAGCAGCAGCGCCGACGGTGCCTGATACTTCAGGCGTTCGGCGTTCCAGAAGGCGATGCGGGCCTGGATGCCGAGGCTGACCGGACGCGAGGGCGGCCGCACCTCGATCTCGCCCAGGCACGGAGCTGCGGCGAAGGCCCGCGTGAACGCCTCCGGCGTCACCGGCCCGTCAATGATGGCCTGGCGTTCGGCCTGCGAGGGCAAGCTCATCCGGCCGGTGGTACGCGTTACAAGCATGCAGCGATGTCCTGGAGTAGTGGGGCGAGAATGTCGGGATCGTTGCTGGTCACCTGGTCCGCGCCGGCGCGAACCAGCGTTTCGAGATCGGCACGCAGATTGGGGCGTTGGGCATCCACTGTCCAAACATCGACCTCGGCCCCGTGGCGCGCCACTACATCGACGAGATTGATGCCCACGGCGAGGCCGCCGAGCACCAGCCGGGCTTCGAGATAGAACATTGCCGCGTCAGGGGCGGTGGCCAGCGTACGTTCGCCTAACGCGCGGTAGGATTCCGCGTCAGGCGGCAGCGAGCGCGGATAGTCGTCGAGCGGGTCGAACCCGGCCTTGATCCCGGGAATGGCCGCCGCCAGCCGTGTGGGCATGCGCCAGTCACAAGCCCCGGCGATGAAGCGCGGCGCCGTCGTACCGATCACCGCCGCCATGCGCTTCAGCCCGGCCTCGTCGAGCTCTCCGACCGATGCCTTCACATCGAGCTGGACCAGCCCGCCGTCGGGTCGGCCCCAACGCCCGATCGCCTCGACGATCTCGTCGAGGAACAGGGGCCGGCTGGCAAGCGGCGTCCCGTCTGCGGCGCGCTGGAACAGACGCTCGATCTCGGCACGGCTGCGCGGCGCGGCCGGCCCCTGCCCCGTCGTCTCGCGGTCGAGCGTGTCGTCATGCAGGCAGAAGGCGTGACCGTCGGCGGTGAAATGAAGATCGACCTCGCAGGCGGCACCGGCCCGCAGCGCCTGCTCCAGGTTGGCGCGCAAATGGCCCGGGTCGGACTTGCGGCGGCGAAGCATGTGCCATTTGAGCCGCGGCGGCGGCTGCGTCATGCGCCCGCTTCCACCCGCGCTTCGGCAATACGCCGCGTCGTCCCGGCGTCGAACAGCAAGGTCGAGGTGAGCCCGAAGGCCACGTTGTCACCGACCTTGAAACGCGCCGCCGCCCCTGCCTCAAGGGCGCGCACCGGCCCGAGCGGCGAGCTCAGGTGATAGATCGTCTCGCGCCCGTGCGGCTCGAGATCGTGAATCGCGCCCTGGAAGCGTCCGCTGCCCAGCGCCACTGCTTCCGGCCGCACACCGAGCACCCGCTTGCCGTCGCCCCCGCCGGCGACACGCAGGCTGGCCTCACCGCAGTGTAAGGTCCCGCCGGACGCCTCGGCATTCAGCAGGTTGATCGGCGGCGATCCGATGAACCCAGCGACGAACAGGCTGTCGGGCCGGTGATAAAGATCGTCGGCGGTGCCGATCTGCTCGATACGGCCCTTGCTCATGCAGATGACGCGATCGGCCATGGTCGTGGCCTCGATCTGGTCATGCGTCACCAGGATGGTAGTAACGCCCAGTTTACGCTGAAGCCCGCGGATCTCGTGACGCATGGTGGTACGCAGGCTGGCGTCGAGATTGGACAGCGGCTCGTCAAGCAGGAGGAGCTGCGGCTCCTTGACCAGCGCCCGCGCCAGGGCGACGCGCTGCTGCTGGCCGCCGGACATCTGCGCCGGCTTGCGCTCGAGCAGCTCCTCCACGCGCACCAGACCGGCGGCGGCATGGGCGCGTCTGAGAGCCTCCTCCTTCGGCAGATCCTTGAAGCGCAGCGGAAAGAGAATGTTGTCGCGCACCGTCATATGCGGGTAAAGCGCGTAGGACTGGAAGACAATGCCGACATTGCGGTCGCGCGCCTCGACATCGTTGATCACGGCGCCATCGAACAGGATCTCGCCGTCGCTCGGCGTGTAGATACCCGCCAGCATGAACAGCATCGTCGACTTGCCGCAGCCCGACGGCCCGAGGATGGCAACGAACTCGCCGTCACCGATGGTGAGGTCCAGCGGCTCGACGGCCGTCACCTCCCCCCAGCGTTTGCTCACTTTGCGCAGCTCGATCTGCGACATGCGTTCAGCCCTTGATTCCGCCGATGGTCATCTGAGCCAGGTATTTCTGGCAGAAGGCGTAGAGGACAATCGAAGGCAGCACGTAGAACACGCCCATGGCCGAGACCATGGCGTAGTCCGTGCCCATCACGTCGTCGATCATCCAGAACAGATAGAGGCTCATGGTCCAGTTCGACTTCTGGATCAACAGCGTGCGCACGAAAACGTATTCCTCCCAGCCGCGCAGGAAGGAGAAAACGGCGATGGCCAGCATGCCGATCTTCACCTGGGGCAGGATGAGCAGGAAGAAAGCCTCCCGGCGCGAGGCGCCGTCGGTCATGCCGCTCATCTCGATGTCCCAGGGCACCGCATCGAAGAATCCCTTCATCACGAAGATGGCAAAGGGCAGCTCAAGTGCCACGATCACCAGGATCACGCCAGCCAGCGTATCGAGCAGACCGACCCAGTAGGTGAGCAGGAAAATGGGGATGATCAAGGTCATCGCCGGAAAGGCATGCAGTACCAGCAGGCCCTTTAGGTAGCCGGCCCGGCCCGGGAAATCGAAGCGCGAGAGGTAGTAGCCGGCCGCGGTCGCCGTGGTGACAACCAGGAGCATCTGGATGCCGGCGATGAGCAGCGAGTTGCCGAAAGCGGTCCACACGCTCGGATACTTGCTGCCGGTACCGGAGCTGCCGCCACG
>VGEI01000116.1 GCA_016869415.1 Alphaproteobacteria bacterium | reverse complement strand
GTCACCTCAAGTCCGGAGATCTCGGGCAGCTGAATATCCATGAGAATGAGATCGGGACGATGCTCGCGCGCGAGTTTCATCGCCTCCATGCCATCCTTGGTCTGAATGGTTGCGTAGCCGTGCGCCTCCAACAGATCGTGGAAGAGCTTCATATTCAGATCATTGTCTTCAACGATCAGCACGGTCTTTGCCATAACCGCTCCCTGTTGCGGCAAGTTCGATAAGCCCTTGGCCGCCGCGCACCATAGCACTTCTACTCTTGGCAGCGACAGGCCCACCCCTATGGTTCAAGATTTGAGTTAAGATTTGGTAATTGCGGTCCCTAAATCCGTAAAAAGTCAAACAAAAGAGGCAATGTCTTGCGTATCGGAGTGGATCTCGGAGGCACCAAGATCGAAGTCGTGGCCCTCGGGGAAGGCGGACGGGAACTCTGGCGACAGCGGGCCGCGACCCCGGCAGGCGACTATCCGGGCACACTGGCACGGATCACCGAACTCGTTGGCGCCGCCGAGGCCGCTCTCGAACGCCGAGGCACGGTGGGGATCGGTATCCCCGGCACGATCTCGCCCGCCACAGGCTTGATCAAGAATGCAAATTCGGTCTGCCTTATCGGCCATCCTCTGGATAAAGACCTAGAGAAAGCGCTCGAACGGCCGATCCGTCTTGCCAATGACGCCGACTGTTTCACGCTTTCCGAGGCAACCGACGGAGCTGCCGCCGGCGCCATGAGCGTCTTTGGCGTGATTCTAGGCACCGGGGCGGGCGGTGGCCTTGTCTGGCGTGGACAACTGATCCAGGGCGTGAACGCGGTCGCGGGAGAATGGGGGCACAATCCCCTGCCCTGGCCCCGCCAGTGGGAATACGCCGCCGGCCGGTTGGAAGACGAACGGCCCGGACCGCTCTGCTACTGCGGCCGGCGCGGCTGCATCGAGACATTCCTCTCGGGTCCGGCCCTGGCCCGCGACCACCAGTTGGCTACCGGCCTCGCGCTGGTGCCAAATAGCATCGTCGCGGCCGCCGCCACGCAGCCCGAAGCCGCGGGCACAATGGAGCGCTACTACGATCGCCTAGCCCGTGCCCTGGCCAACGTGATCAACATCTTCGATCCTGCCGTCATCGTCCTGGGCGGCGGATTGTCGAAGATCGAGGCGCTCTACAGCGAGATACCGAAACGCTGGAACGACTGGGTGTTCTCGGATCAAGTGGTCACCCGGCTCGTGCCGCCCAAGTACGGCGACGCCAGCGGGGTGCGCGGCGCCGCCTGGCTGTGGCCCGATGCCGGGCCGGGCAGCCCCCCGGGGTTCAGCAGCGCGGCTTAGGCAGCGCCTCAAGCACGTCGAGACGCGATTTGATGGCGAACTCGGGATATTCGAACGTGTAGTCCCGCCCCACTCCGTTGTCGTGAAGGATCAGGCTGGTCTCATATTCGGGAGTTCCACCCGAGGCGTCGGGCTTGAAGAACGCCATGCGTGTGCGCCAAGCGGGCCGCCGGCCCAACTCCGCATTGACCTTAGTGCCGTTGTCCGGGCGCGGCGTCATGGGCGTGCCCATGATGGCGTTGATTTCCAGGGCACCGTCCTGCGTCGCGCCATCGAAGACCATGCGCGACACCTGCCTGTCGCCGGCTTGGGCCGCGCGGATCAGCAGCAACGTGTGCTCTGTCGGAAAGATGGTACCGGCCGGCAGATCGAGCTCCAGTCCTTCCGGCTCGGTGAAGGTCGCCTTGCCGCCCTTACCCCGACCGTCGAGCTGGGCCCGGCCGCGCAACGTCTCCGTCACCTCACCGTCGCGGCTGCTGCGCAAGGTGAAGCGATAGCTCACGCCGTCCTTGCCTTCCCAACTGGAAAAGCTGATGTCGTTCTCCAGCCTCTCGCCGTCGCTGTCGAGCATCTGAAACTTCATGCGCTGGCTGATCGTCCAGCCGTCGCAGACTTCCTGCCACTCGATGAACATCGCGCCTTCGATGGCAGCAATGCCGCTGTTGGAGCGTGACGAGCCTAGCGACAGGGTGTAGGAGGCGCGATGCGACGCGATCTCGGCCGCCGGCGCCGCCGCTCCGAGCAGCACCGCAACGCCGATCACGCCAGCCAGAAGCGAAACCCGGTCCATGCGCACTCCAACTCTCCCGGAACGCCTATTATCGCACCGCGCTTCCCGGCCGTCTCAACTCTTCTTGACCGGCGGCAGGTCGAGCTTGATGTGCAGCTCGCGCAAGCGGGCGGCATCGACCGTCGAGGGCGCCTGCATCAGCAGATCCTGCGCCTGCTGGTTCATCGGGAAGGCGACGACCTGACGGATGTTCGGCTCATCGGCCAACAGCATGACGATGCGGTCGATGCCCGGCGCCGAGCCACCATGCGGCGGCGCGCCGAACTTGAAGGCGTTGAGCATGCCACCGAAGCGGCCCTCGACATCTTCCTTCGTGTACCCGGCGATCGCGAAGGCCTTGTACATGATCTCCGGCAGGTGATTGCGGATGGCGCCCGACGACAGCTCGACGCCGTTGCAGACGATGTCGTACTGGAAGGCCTTGAGGGTCAGCGGATCCTTGGTCTCCAGCGCTTCCAGGCCGCCCTGCGGCATGGAGAACGGGTTATGGCTGAACTCGATCTTGCCGGTGTCCTCGTTGAGTTCGTACATCGGGAAGTCGACGATCCAGCAGAACTTGAACTCCCCGGGCGCAATCAGCTCCATCTCCTCGCCGAGTTTCTTGCGCACGGTGCCAGCGAATTTCTCCGCAGCACCCCTCTTGTCACAGACAAAGAACACGGCATCGCCGTCACCGACATGGGCTAGCTCGCGCAGTTTGGCGAGGCGCGGTTCGTCGAGGAACTTGGCGATCGGGCCCTTGGCCGCCCCGCCTTCGAATACGACGTAGCCAAGGCCGGGAGCTCCTTCGCCACGCGCCCAGTCGTTGAGCTTGTCGAAAAAGCTGCGCGGCCGGGTGGCGGCCTTGGGTGCAGGAATGGCGCGTACCACGCCGCCGGAGGCTACTGCCTTGGCGAACACATTGAAGGACGAGCCGACGAATACCTCGCTGACATCGCCGATGATCAGCGGGTTGCGCAGGTCCGGCTTGTCGGAGCCGTACTTGAGCATCGCATCGTCATAAGCGATGCGCGGGAACGGCGGCTTGGTCACCGCCTTGCCCTTGGAGAACTCCTCGAACACCCCGGCCAGCACAGGCTCGATGGCGGCGAAGACGTCCTCCTGGGTGACGAACGACATCTCGAAGTCGAGCTGGTAGAACTCGCCCGGGCTACGATCGGCCCGCCCGTCCTCGTCGCGGAAACAGGGCGCAATCTGGAAATAGCGGTCGAAACCGGCGACCATCAGTAGCTGCTTGAACTGCTGCGGTGCCTGCGGCAGGGCGTAGAATTTGCCGGGATGGATACGGCTCGGCACGAGGTAATCGCGGGCCCCTTCCGGGCTCGACGAGGTCAGGATCGGTGTCTGGAACTCGGTGAAGCCCTGCTCGATCATGCGGCGGCGGATCGAGGCGATGACCCCGGCGCGCAGCATGATGTTGGCGTGCATGCGCTCCGTGCGCAGGTCAAGGAAGCGGTAGCGCAGCCGCAGATCCTCGGGAAAATCGCCCTCCTGATTGACCAGAATGGGCAGCGTGTCGGCCGCCGACTGCAGCTTGAGTTCGGCGATCTGCAGCTCGATCTCGCCGGTCGGCAGCTTGGGATTCACCGTTTCCGGTGAGCGCGCCACGATCTTACCGGTCAGGGTCACCACGCTCTCCACCCGCGCGACCTCGACCTCCTTGAAGATGGCGCTGGAGGTGTCGATCACGCACTGGGTGATGCCGTAATGGTCCCGCAGGTCGATGAAAAGCAGGTTGCCGTGGTCGCGCTTGCGATGGACCCACCCCGACAGGCGAACGGTCTGGCCGACCTGGCCACGCGTCAACTGGCCGCAGGTATGGGTGCGATAGGCGTGCATGGGAAGGGGGCTCACAAAGGCAGGAAACGGCCGGCAAAAGGCACCGGAAAGGGACAAAAGTCAAGGCGGTGGAGGGACTTTGCCCCTGCGGCCGAACTTGTAGTAAAACCGCCCAACATGACTTGGATCGCTGACACCGCGACGCTCGCTGACTTCTGTCGTCGCGCCGCCACCTCCCCCTTCGTCACCGTCGACACCGAGTTCATGCGAGAACGAACATACTGGGCGCAGCTTTGCCTGGTCCAGGTCGCGACCGGCGAGGAAGCCGCCGCGATCGATGCTCTCGCCCCCGGCCTCGACCTCTCGCCGCTCCTGGGCCTGCTCGACGATCCCCATATACTCAAGGTCTTTCACGCCGCGCGGCAGGATCTGGAGATATTCCACCGTCTCACCGGCCGCGTGCCGGCCCCCCTGTTCGACACCCAGGTCGCCGCCATGGTCTGCGGCTTCGGGGATGCCGTGAGCTACGAGACGCTGGCCGGGCAGCTGGCCGGAGCACGCATCGACAAGTCGGCACGCTTCACCGACTGGGCACAACGTCCGCTTTCGAACCGCCAGATTGCCTACGCCCTTGCCGATGTCACTCACCTGCGGCGGGCCTACGGCGCTTTAGCCAAGCGCCTGACCCAGACAGGGCGCGCGTCTTGGCTGCAGGAGGAGATGGCCACCCTGCTCGACCCGGCGACCTACCGGATGGATCCGGAATTCGCTTGGCAGCGGCTCAAGCCGCGCTCCGGCAAGCCGCGCCTGGTGGCTGTCCTCAAGGAGGTCGCCGCCTGGCGCGAGCGCGAGGCCCAGCGCCGCGACATACCGCGTAATCGCGTCCTACGCGATGAGACGGTGATGGATATCGCCGGCCACGCACCGACTTCCGCCGACGAGCTAGCCCGCATGCGCGGCCTTTCCAAGGGTTTTGCCGAAGGGCGCATGGGCGAGGATGTGCTTGAGGCTGTGCGCCGTGGCCTGGCGATGCCGGAGTCCGAGATTCCAGTCGTGCCGCAGCCAGCGGACTTGCCCCGCAGCATTGGACCGATCGTCGAACTGTTGAAGGTTCTGCTGAAGATGAAATGCGACGAGCACGATGTGGCGCAGAAGCTGGTGGCGACGACGGCGGATCTCGAGCGCGTTGCCGCCAGCGATCAGGCAGACGTCCCAGCCCTGCACGGCTGGCGGCGCGAGGTCTTCGGCAACGCCGCGCTGGCCCTCAAGCACGGGGAGCTGGCGCTGACCCTGCGCAACAAGCAGATCGTGCTGCTAACCCCGGACCAGGATCTTGCCCGACCGGCCGCGGTCAACGCCCGATCTTGATCTTCCCCTTGCCGCCGCAGGCTTCGACCAAGTCCTCGAAACGGCGCTCGACAACTTCGCCGATCATGGTGCTCAGGCTGCGCGGCACTCGCAGACGCAGCTGATCGCCATCACGCTCCAGGCGCACCCGCTTGAGGATGCTCGGCGCGCCGCCGGAGATGGCGAAAGCGAGCCGCAGCGCCAGCCCCAGCCGCCAGGCCTCGCGGATGCCGCCTTCGCTCATCAGCTGCCAGGCCGGCGCGGTCGGTCCGCCTTCGGCCGTGCCAGCGTACCGCGTGTGTACGGCCAGCGCGACGAAGGCGCGGCCCGGATGGTCCACGGCCACCACAGGCATGCGCAGAAGCCGCAGGAAGGCGATCTCCGCCCGGTAGTCTGGATGCTCGTTCCAGGCCATGTCACTGAGCAGGCAGGCGGTTAGGCGCAGCCGTGCGGTCTCAGGCTCGCTCTTACGAAAAAGCGGCTGGAGCCAAGCGTGCAGTGCACGGCCGTCAACCACGAAGCGCGGGTTAAGCGCCGCTGCCTCGTCCGCCGCAGCAATCAGAGGATCCAGGGAGCGCACCGCCTGAGGCATCGCATCGTAGAGGCAGCCCTCGCGCAGCCCCATTGCAGTGAAGACCAGCTGCGCCGGCCGGGCCCGTTCAAGGATCTGCTGCAGGACGAGCGCCGCCACCGGCAACACCTCAAGCCGCTTGCGCGGTACGCGCCCGATGCGCTCCAGCGAATCCCGGGACAGGCCAGCGATCAGATCGAGAAAGTCCTGTGCCCTGCCGCGGCTCACCGTGTAGTGATGGATGACACGCAGCGGATAGTTGGTATGGGCCATGTGCAGCCGCGCGATGGCGCGCCAGGCTCCGCCTACGGCGTAGAAGTCCCGGCCTTTGGCGCTGGACAGCCAGGGCAGCTCGTCGAGCCGGCGCTCGACATGGTTACGTAGCTCGCCTTTCGAGCGTTCGGCCACTTCGCGCAGGCGCAGGGGGCCGAAGGGCAGCGTCTCGTGCCGGCCCAGCTTGCCCTGGCGTAGCGCCACCAGCTCCAGGCTGCCGCCGCCGAGATCCCCCATCAGGCCGTCCGCCTGCGGCATACCCGAGAGCACACCCAGGGCCGAAAGCCGAGCCTCCTCGGCGCCGTCGAGAATCTCGACCTTAAGTCCCGCCTGGCGCCGTACGGCCCGCGCGAATTCCGGTCCGTTTTCCGCCTCGCGCACCGCTGCGGTGGCTACGACGCGCAGGTGATGGACGTTCATCGCCTCGACCAGGCCAGCGAAGCGCCCGAGATTGGCAAGGGCCGATTCGACCCCCTCTTCATGCAGACGACCCGTGCGCTCCAGCCCGCGGCCCAAGCCGCACAGCACCTTCTCGTTGAAGATGGGATGTGGCGCCCGACCACTGCCCGAGAAGACGACGAGGCGGATGGAGTTCGAGCCGATATCGATGACGCCGACCGGGCCCTGTGCCGCGGTTCGCGCCGGCGGGGATCGCGACGGCATGGGCCGGGGATATTAGCGGTTCTTGGGAATGAGTCGAGGCGCGCCACCGGGCCGTTTCAGCGCCTTGCCGCGGCCGGACAGGCTCGGGTTGGTCATAAAAAAATTGTGCGCGCTGAACGGCTCTCCGGTCGGTCTCATGCGCGTGTACGTGTCGTCCGGCGACAGTGTCCAGCTCTGCGAGTTGTCGCGCAGGTTAGCGATCATGATCTGGTCCTGGATCTGCTGATGGACAGTGGCGTTCTCGATGGGCACTAGCGTCTCGACCCGCCAGTCAAGATTGCGCGGCATCCAGTCGGCCGAGGAGATAAAGACCTTGGATTGCGGATGCGGGAGGCCGTAACCCGCGCCGAAGCACACGATACGGCCGTGCTCCAGGAATCGGCCGACGATGCTTTTGACACGGATGTTGTCGGACAGGCCAGACACGCCAGGTCGCAGGCAGCAGATGCCGCGGACGATAAGATCGATCGAGACGCCCGCCTGGCTGGCTCGATACAGCGCATCGATGATTCCGGGATCGACAAGTGAATTCATCTTGGCCCAGATGGCCGCTGGCCGCCCCACTTTGGCGTGAGCGATCTCAGCCTCGATCAGCTTGGTGAGGTCGGCGCGCAGCGTCAGCGGCGAGAAGCTCAGCTTCTCCATTTTCTCAGGACGCGCATAGCCGGTGATGTAGTTGAACAGCCGTGCCGCATCGCGGCATAGGGCCTCGTCGCAGGAGAAGAAAGAGAGGTCCGTGTAGACCTTCGCCGTCACCGGATGGTAGTTGCCGGTACCGAAGTGAACGTATGAACGCAGGCTGCCACCCTCGCGCCGAACGACGAGCGAAATCTTGGCGTGTGTCTTGAGATCGATGAAGCCGTAGACGACCTGAGCACCGGCGCGCTCGAGATCGCGCGCCCAGCGGATATTCGCTTCCTCGTCGAAGCGTGCTTTGAGCTCGATCAGGGCCGTGACCGACTTGCCAGCCTCGGCCGCCTCAACCAAGGCGCGCACAATCGGGGAGTTGTCCGACGTACGATAGAGCGTCTGCTTGATGGCGACCACGGCCGGATCGCGTGCGGCCTGGGCGACGAACTGTGCCACCACGTCGAAACTCTCGAACGGGTGGTGGACCACGATGTCTTTCTGGCGGATTGCGGCGAAACAGTCACCGCCGAAGTCCCGGACTCGCTCCGGGAAGCGGATACTGAACGGCGGAAAAAGAAGGTCTCGGCGCTTCGAGACGATCAGTTGCTCGGTGTCGCCGAGCCCCAGAATTCCGTCGACACGGAAGACGTCGTCCGCCGCAACTTCAAGCTCCGAGGTCACGAAGCTCAATAGATCCTCCGGCATCCTGGCATTGACCTTGAGGCGGATGGCCACGCCACGACGCCGGCGCTTGAGCGCCGTCTCGAACACTCGCACCAGATCCTCAGCCTCTTCCTCAACCTCGATCTCGCTGTCGCGCAACAGGCGGAAATACCCCTGTCCCGAGACATCGAAGTCGGGAAACAGCTTGCCGAGGTTGAGGCTCACCACCTCCTCGATAGGCAAGAAGCGGATGGCGGGCCCCGGTAGGCGGATGAAGCGGTCAATCTGGGCGGGAATCGGCAGCAGTGCCTTGAGAGCCCGCCCGTCGCTGCGGCGCTGGAGCTGCAGCACCGAAGCGAACCCCTTGTTCGGCGTGAAGGGAAACGGATGCGCCGGGTCGATCGCCAGCGGCGTCAGGATGGGAAAAATCGCCTCCATGAAATGGCTGTCGACCCACTCACGATCCTCGACCGACAGGTCGCCGGTCCCGATCACGGCGATCCCGGCGACCCCGAGCTCGTTCTTGAGCTGCCGCCAGCATTGCTGCTGCTGTTCCATCAGGCAGTTGGCCCGCTGGTTGACCGCCGCGAGCTGCTCGGCCGGTGTCAATCCGTCCTGACTGGGGGTGGTGACACCGGCGCGAACCTGCGCCTTAAGGCCCGCCACGCGGACCATATAGAATTCATCGAGGTTGCTGGCCGAGATCGAGAGGAAGCGCAGCCGCTCTAGCAGGGGGTGGGTAGTGCTGTTCGCCTCTTCCAGGACACGCTCGTTGAAGGCGAGCCAGGAGAGCTCCCGATTGATGAAGCGAGCGCCGCCGCTGAGCTCCTCGGCGAGGCGGTCCGCCGGCTGGACCTGGGCGTTCATGGCGTCTCCTGGACGGGCATGCCTATACCACAACGTCCGGCAGCCCGGCCAATCACCTCTTATGGTATAGTCTAAAGAAAATAAGGCAATACCATGAAAGAATTGTTACTTCTACGACATGCCAAATCGGGCGCGGCGGCCCCGGGGCTGACCGACTTCGACCGACCGCTGAACAAGGGCGGCCGGCGTGCAGCAGCAGCCCTGGCCCGGTTTCTGGAGGATGGGGGGATACGGCCGTCCCTCGTCTTGTCCTCGGACTCGCGCCGCACACGCGAAACGCTCGACCTGATCCACGGCGCCCTGGGCAAGCGGGCGACTATCCACTTGGAGCCCCGCCTCTATCTCGCCGATCCGTCGACCTTGCTCGCATGCCTGCGGCAGCTGCCCGATGACGTGCCCTCGGTTATGGTCATCGGCCACAATCCCGGCCTCCAGGAACTCGCCCTGGAGCTGGCCGTCGCCTCGGGCGCCGAGGCAGGTCCCGCAGCGGCGCGCATGGAGAGCAAATTCCCCACAGGCGCCCTTGCTCGCTTCCAGCTCAAGATCGATGGCTGGGACGATC
>VGEI01000115.1 GCA_016869415.1 Alphaproteobacteria bacterium | reverse complement strand
GATGCCGCAGCGTCAAGCCGTGTCCGGTGGCTCGCGGTCGATGAAGTTGACCACGCCGTCGTAATCGGCAGGCTCGTTGTAGACCTGGGCCGAGACGCGAGCCCAGAGGGCGCCGGCCGACGGCATGATCGCCACCATGATCTTGTCGCGCTGCAGGATGCGCTGGCAGAGCAGGCGCGCAGTGGCTCGCACCGGGGCCCCGAATTTCTGCCACGATGGCGGCAGGCGCACCGAAGCCATGGCGCCGAGCAGCTCGGGCGGCGCGTTCATCGGCTCGCCCCAGCGCTGGGCCATGCGCTGGGCCCCGGACAGGGCGAGGGCGCGGTTGTGCTTCTGCACTCTCTCGACACCGAGCTCCCTGAGGAACTCCAGCCCGGCCGGCGCCGAGAGGAACGGTGCCGGATCGCGCGTGCCGGTCCAGTCGAACTCGGCCGTGAAACCGTGGTTGTAGTCGTGCGAGATCGACAGCGGGTGAATCAGCTTCTGCGCGTCTTCCCGCGCCCAGAGGATGGCGCAGCCGCGCGGGGCGAACAGCCATTTGTGGCAGTTGCCCACATACCAGTCGGCGCCGATCGAAGGGATGTCGAGCGCCAGATGCCCGGGCCCGTGCGCGCCGTCGATCAGCACGCGCACGCCACGCTCCCTGGCGAACCCGGTCAGGCGCTCGACCGGGAAGATCAGCGCCGTGGCCGAGGTGATGTGGTCGATGACCAGCAGCTTCGTCCGCGGGCTGAAGCGGGCGGTGATCGCACTGAAGATCTCGTCGGCGCTGGATGCGGGCATCTTCACCTCGGCGAAGACGGCCGTAGCACCCGTGCGCGTGGCAACGTAGCGAATGGCATTGGCCACCGCGCCATAGGCATGGTCGGTGCTCAGGATCTCGTCGCCCGGCTTGAAGTCGAGCGAGCGCAGAACCGCGTTGACCCCGGCGGTGGCATTGTCGACGAAGCAAATATCCTCGGCGCGCGCCTTGAAGAACGGCGCGATCTTGCCCACCGCCTCGCGAATCGCGGGCGGCAGCGTCTCGCGGATGAAGCGGTCGGGATTGACCTCGAGCTGGCGGCGCCAGCCGTCGGCGACGGCGTAGACGTCGCGCGGTACGGTGCCGAAGGAGCCGTGATTGAGAAAGGCAATGTCAGGTTCGAGGAGGAAGCGGGAGCGTATGGCGCGGCCGAAATCAGTCATGCCGCGACTCTAGCGGCGGCCTCCCGGCCTGTCGCCAGCAACATTGTCTCGGTACATGTTTTCCCGGCGCGAGCCGGGATCAACTAAGGCGGCAGCGCTCAGCTCTTGGCGCCCAGCGCCGCGTCGATGGCGCCGGTGATCTCCTTCGACTGCGGCGTCACCGCGGACGGCCAGGTTCCGGCCAGCAGGCCGTCGCCGCCGATCAGGTATTTGTGGAAGTTCCAGCGCGGGGCGGCCCCCTCGCCCAGCTCCGCCACCGCCCAGCGGTAGAACGGGTGCGCGTCGCCGCCAATCACCTTCTCCTTGCGCGACAGCAGGAAGGAGACGTCGTAGGTCTCGCAGAAGGCCTTGATCTCGCCGGCCGAGCCGGGCTCCTGGCCGCCGAAATCGTTTGATGGCACGGCGAGCATGACCAGCCCGCGGTCCTTGTACTGGCGCCACAGCGCTTCCATGCCGGCGTATTGCGGGGTGTAGCCGCAGAAAGAGGCGGTGTTGATCACCAGCACCGGCCTGCCTTTCCAGGCGCTCACGGGAAGCCTGTCGCCATCGATCGAGGTGAACTCGAAATCATGGGCCGTCATGGTGGTCCTCCTGGCGCGATCCTTGGGCAGCGCCGTGCCGTGGGCCGGCGCCAGCAGGCCCTTCAGCGCGGCCAGGCTCCCGGCCAGCGCCAGGAAGGCGCGCATCAGCGTCCGCCGCTTCATCATGCTAAGCCTCCAGTCGCTCATGTCTGACTATAGCGCTGCTCCAGCCACGGGTCGCCGAGGTTGTGATAGCCGCGCTCCTCCCAGTAGCCGGGGCGGTCGCGGTTGACGAACTCCAGCCGTTGCAGCCATTTGGCGCTCTTCCACAGATAGAGGCGCGGCAGGATCAGGCGCACCGGCCCGCCATGCTCCCTGGAGATCGGCTGGCCCTCCCAGCGCGCGGCGAGGATCGTCGCCTCGGCTGCGAAATGCTCGATGGGAACGTTGGTGGTGTAGCCGTCGTAGGAATGCTGCACCACGAACTTGGCTTGCGGCTTCGCTCTGACGATCGACAGCAGGTGTTGGGTCGAGACGCCGTCCCAGGTGTTGTCGAAGCGCGACCAGGCGGTGACGCAATGAATGTCCGATTGCCGGCGCGCCTGCGGCTGGGCGGCGAACTCGGCCCAGCTCCAGACGATCGGGTTCTCGACCATGCCGTCGACCGTCAGCTTCCACTGCGAGAGCGGCAGGTCGGGCTGCAGCCCGAGGTCGAGCACCGGCCAGTTCTTCACCTCGCGCTGCCCGGGCGGCAGGCGCATGGCCGGATCGGCGTAGGTGCCGGTGAGCAGCCGTCCTTCGCGGGCCCATTGCTTCTTGCTCTCGACTAGCTTGGGCCGGACGGAGCTCAGCGGATCGCTGTCGTGTTCCATGCGGGAAATATAGAGGCGGTCACGGTGCGGTGCATCCGGCAGGCCGGTCACATCGCTGCGAGCGCCAAGCTGCCCGTGGAGGTTGAATTACCCGGCGGCGTGAGTGTCTCTACCATCCGCTGCCAGCAAAGCCGTTAACCATCGCTGACGCAGGGCATGGACCTACCTTCATCCATGAGACGCCGTGCAAAGCCAGCCGATCCGCTTGCCTGAGCTGCCCGCCGAGGCAAGCGATCCGGCGTTCCGCGAGGTCTATGCGCACTGGCGCCGCTCGGCGCCGCTTGGGCTGCTGCCGGGCCGCCAGCACATCGACCCGGTGACTCACATCCCGCGTCTCACCAAGAACCTGGCGATCTACGAGGTCGTGGCGACGGCCGAAGGTCCGCGGTTTCGCATCCGCCTGATGGGGGAACTGATGGTCGACGTCATCGGCCTAAATCCGGCCGGCCGCTTCTTCGACGAGTTCATCAAGCCCGAGTTCAAGGCCCGGCTGAACGCGGCCCTGTCGCAGGTCGCCACGGAGCGTATTGCCCACTACTGGGAGAACCAGATGTGGACGCACCAGAACGACTTCGTCCGCATGCAGCGCCTCGCTCTGCCGCTGGCCAGCGACGGCCGGAACGTCGACATGATCCTGGCGTGCTATGTGCGCGTGGATCTACCGGCCGGCGAGGACGGCGGATCGGTTGGAGCGGACAGCCGGGAGCGCTGACCGGCCTTTCACGCGAAAGGTCCAGCTCACAACAAGCGCCGGCGACTGCGCTAATTTTCGAGATTGGCCTTCAAACGATTCTGCAGCGCCCCGACATCGATCTGGTGCGCCGAGCCTGAACCGGCGAGGTCGAGCGCGTGGGCCGCCGCCGCCCCCATGGCGATGCACGGACCCATGACCCGCACCGAGGAGAGCGCCAGAGGGTCGGCGTCGATGCAGCGCCCGGTGGCGACCAGGTTGTCGGCGTCGGCGTGGACCAGGCTGCGCAGCGGCACATAGTGCATGTGGCTGTCGCCGAACTGCTCCCAGTACACACCCTCCGGCCGGTCGTGGAACTCCACTGGCCAGGAGCAGCGGGCGATCGTGTCGGCGAAACGCTTCTCCGAGCGAACGTCGTCGAGAGTGAGCTGGTAGGCGCCAACGATGCTCCGCGTCTGTCGGATGCCGGGGAGACCATAGGCACGCACCCGCGCCGCTGCGAAGACCTTGGGAAATTCGGCGCGCAGGAAACCCAGCAGCCGGTCGACCTGAGCGCGGCCGTTGAGAAGGGTGCGACTCATGCCAATAGCATCCATTGGCGTCTCAATATGGGTCATGTTGACCAGCACCTCGTCACCCCCCTGCTGAGCCCCTGGGGGTGGCGCGAAGACGAAACCGTCATGGCGCACCAGCCCGTAATGCTCCGCCGTCTCCTCCAGCCGTTTGTGGATGGCCTGGAGGCCGAGCGCGTTGAGGGCGTCGTGATCGGCCCCTTCGAGGGTGCACATGATGGTGCCGTAGACCGGTACCTCCGTCTCGCGGCAGGCGAGGCCGGCATTCCAGGCCAGGGCCGCATCGCCCGAGGCGTCGACGAAGCCGGTGGCTTCGAGCTCGAGGGTGCCGTAGCGCGTGGCCAGCTCGACCGCGGTCAGGCGCCTGCCGTCGTGCCGCACGTTGGTGAGATTGGCGCCCAGCACCACCGAGATGCCGGCCCGCCGCACCGCCTCCTCGATCCAGCGCTGCAGCGCCGTCACCCGGTACATGACAATGACCGTGTTGCGGGCACTCACCTTGTCGAAGGCGTCACCCGAGGCTTTGAGATCGCGTAGGAGCGCGTCCGCGATACCGTGAGTGACCAGGCGTGGATTGGGACCGTTGGCATAGAGGCCGCAGAAGGTCCCGATGATCGCGCCCGTGGACTGGCCGCCGAGCTGCGGTCCGGAATCGACCAGCACCACACGCCGGCCGAGCTCCGCTGCCTCCAATGCAGCCGAGATACCGGAAATGCCCGAGCCGAGCACGCAGAGATCGGCGTAGAGGCGCTTCGCCGCGCCCGTCTCGCGGCGGACGATGCGTGTGGCGGGGATCTCTATCGCCATCTGAGCAGCCAACGTTCGAGCCGCGTCAGGCCGGTGCCGATGAGTAGGCCGAGAACCGAAAGCATGACCACGCCGGCCAGCAGCTGGTCGGTCTGCATCAGATTGCCGGCCTGCAGGATGAAGGCGCCGATTCCGTACTCGGCGCCGATCATCTCCGCCGAGACCAGCAGGATGAGGCCGATCGAGGCGGTGATGCGGAAGCCAGCGAGGATCCCGGGCAGGGCGCCGGGCAGCACGATCTTGCGCAGCACGTCAGCCGCCGGGAGGTTGAAGCTCTGGCCCATGCGGATGAGGTTGCGCGGCACGCCATCGATGGCGCTGAAGGTGGCGATGGCCGTGGGGAAGAAGACACCGAGTGCGATGGTCGCCACCTTGGAGGACTCGCCGATCCCCAGCCAGAGGATGAGCAGCGGCAGCAGTGCAATCTTGGGGATGGGGAACAGGGCGGAGACCAGCGGCAGACCGACGGCGCGGGAGAGCGACCAGACGCCGATGGCGAAGCCGAGGGCGAGACCGCCCAGCGTGCCGATGGACCAGCCGAAGGCCAAGCGGTGCAGCGACTGGCCAATGTGTTTCCAAAGGGTGCCGCTGGAGACGAGCTCGACGAAGGCCTGCACGATGCTGCCCGGCGAGGGCAGGAAGATCGGGCTGATCCAGCCGAAACGCACCGAGACTTCCCACAACGCGATGAGCAGCACGAAGGCAGCAACGGCTGCCCCGCGCTTGGGCACGACGACAAAACCGCCGCCGCGGAAGGGAACGTCGCGCGTGTCGCTCACGCCACGACCTCGCGCTCGGCGACCTGCGCCTCGGCTTTGATCAATCCCCACAGGCGATCGTGAAGGCGCGCAAGGTGCGCCTGGGCCGCCGGTGTGGCGCGCTCAGCCTGCAGCATGTCGATCGAGACCATCTCACGCACGCGGCCGGGCCGGCGCGAGAGCACGCAGACCCGGTCGGCGAGGCGTAGCGCTTCCTGCAGATTATGCGTCACATAGACCGCGGTGATGCGCTCGCGCAGCCAGAGAGCGAGGAAATCCTCCATCAGCAGTTCGCGCGTCTGGGCGTCGAGAGCGGAGAGCGGCTCGTCCATCAGCAGGATGGCCGGGCGCACGGCCAGCGCCCGGGCTATACCGACGCGCTGGCGCATGCCGCCGGAGAGCTGCTTCGGAAACGCATGGCGGAATTCGCTCAAGCCGGTGCGCTGCAGGACGTCGGCAATGCGCCGTTCCATCTCGTCGCCTTGCAGGCGGTGATGTTCGAGGGCCAGCGCCACGTTGCCTTCGACCGTGCGCCAGGGCAGCAGGGCGAAATCCTGGAAGATATAGGTCTGCGGGTTGAGCGAGCCCACCGGTGCCTCGCCGCGGACACGTACCCGGCCGCCGGTCGCCTGCAGGATGCCGCCCATGATACCGAGCAAGGTCGACTTGCCGCAGCCCGACGGGCCGATGAGGGCCAGCGTCTCGCCTTCGCGCACCTCGAGATCGATGCCTTCGAGCGCCACCACCTCGCCGTAGCGGTGGCTCACCCCCTCGACGACCAGTTCCACGGTTCAGCCGCGTTCAGCGCGGGACGTTGAAGTGCCCCTTGACGAAGGAGAGGTCGAGGATCGCCCTGGCGTCCACAGTGCGGTCGACCAGGGCCTGGCTCTGCCAGAAGGCGACCTGGTTGTAGACGTCGCCGACATTGAGCCGCGCCTCGGCATCGACATAGGGCAGGCCGACGCGCACGCGCTCGGCCGGCTGCTCCAGCGCTTTGGCGAGGATGCCGATGGCCTCGTCGTAACCAGGGCCGCGCACCTCCTGAGCCCCCGCGGGTTTGGTCATATCGCGGGCGTTGAAGGCGACGTGGTAGTCGTGCGCTCCCTTGGCGTAGGCGCGCACGAACTTCTCCACCGTGCTGCGCCTCTCGGCGATCGCCTTCGGGCTGGTGAACAGCGCGCCGAGCTGCCAGGGCGTCTCGTCGCCCACCCAACCGATGATCCTGCCCGCCCCCTCGGCCTCGAGCTGGCGCGCCACGGTGACCGGGGCGATGGTCGCGTCGACCTGCCCGCCCTTGAAGGCGGCGGCCATGTTGGGCAGCGACTGCAGCGGCACCAGCGTGACACTCTTGACGTCGAAGCCGTATTTCGCGGCGAGGATGCCGATCGAGTAATGGAAGGTCGAGCCCGTCGTGGTAACGGCAAGCCGCTTGCCGGCGAAATCCTTGAGCGAGTTGAAACCGCCCTCGGCCGCCTTGTTGGTCACCATGTAGGCGTTGAGCTGATAGCCTTTCTCCTCGCGGCTCTGGGCGCCGACGATCTTGAGGGCGCCGCGGCCGGCCAGGTTGAAGAAGCCGGCAGTGAGGCCGGTGACACCGAAATCGGCATCCCCTGACGTCACGGCGACCGGCACCTGCTGTGCGGCGGTCATGATCTTCAGGTCGGCGTCGAGCCCCTGCTCGCGGAAATAACCCTTCTCCCGGGCGATGAACACCGCACCCGACGAGGACAGGCGGAGCAGGCCGACAGAGATCTTCTGCAGCTGCTGCGCCTCGGCGGCGGCGGCATCGAGGGCAAGCAGAGCGACGGCGGCGACGGCAAGACGGAGGAGCTTCATGGCGTTAACCCCGGAAGTTTCTTGGCTTGAGGCCTATATGGCGGCCCGGTGTAGGCTCTGTCAAACACGGCGAATCGGCGTATGAGAGGAGTATGACGGGCCCGCGAATCGCCTCGCTGCTGGCCAGCGCCACGGAGATCGTCTGCGCGCTTGGGGCGCGCGACCGGCTGGTGGCGCGCAGCCATGAATGCGATTTCCCGTCCGATGTCGCCGATCTGCCGGCGGTCACCGCGCCCAAGCTCGACACCTCCCGGCCGAGCGGCGAGATCGACCGCGACGTCAAGCGCCTGCTGGAACAGGCCCTTTCCATCTACACGGTCGAGGCCGAGCGCTTGCGCGGACTCAAGCCCGATCTCATCGTGACACAGACCCAATGCGAGGTCTGCGCCGTGTCGGAGCATGACGTGGTGGCGGCCCTTGCAGAGTGGACCGGCACCCGGCCTGAAATCGTCTCGCTGCGGCCCGACGCTCTCGTCGACGTCTTCGCCGATATCGAACGCGTCGCCGCGGCCATCGGCCGCGTCGATGCCGGTGCCGCCCTCGTCGCCTCGATGAAGCAGCGCATCGCCGCGGTCGCCGGCAAGACGGCGTCCCTGCCGAAGCCCCGTGTCGCCTGCATCGAATGGATCGAGCCGCTGATGGCCGCCGGCAACTGGATGCCGGAACTGGTGGCCCTGGCCGGTGGCAAGAACCTGTTCGGCGAAGCGGGCAAGCATTCGCCGTGGCTGACACTCGGGGAGCTCGCCGCCGCCGACCCCGATGTCGTCGTCGTGCTGCCCTGCGGCTTCGACATCGCCCGCTGCCTTGCCGAGATGCCGGCGCTGACCGCAAAGCCCGAGTGGCGGGCCCTGCGCGCCGTGCGCGAGTCCCAAGTCTATCTCACCGACGGCAACCAGTATTTCAACCGGCCGGGCCCGCGCCTGGCGGACTCGCTGGAGATTTTGGCGGAGATGCTGCATCCCGCGCACATCGCCCCCGACCACCACGGCAACGCCTGGGTGCGCGGCTGACAGGCCGGCGCCCGCGCGATAGAGTCCCGGCCGCATGATCCGGTTCCTCTGGCGCCTCGTCGTGGCGCTTCCCCTCCTGGCTCTCGCCCTGCCACCGGCCGGCGCCCAGGACGTCTCGTCGAAGGCCGCGGCGCTCACCGCCTCCGACCTCGAGCGCCTGCTGGCGACGCTGGAGAATCCCGAGGAGCGCGACAGGTTCCTCAGGCAGCTGCGCGGCCTGGTCGAGGCGCAGAGGCGGACCGAGCCGCCCATCCCGCTAGTCCAGCAGCGCATGGCCTCGCGCCTCCTCGAGACTCTGTCGGAGGAGGTGGCGGATATCGGCCAGGCGCTGCTCGGCGCCGCCGCCCTCATCGCCGACGCGCCCGAGGCCTATGCCGCGCTCCAGGCCGAGCTGGGCGACGAGCGCAACCGCCGGCGTCTGATCGAGATCTTCGCCACCGTCATCGGCGTCCTGCTGGCCGGCTGGATCGCCGAGTACGCGGCCAAGGTGCTGCTCGCCAGGGCGCGGCGCTGGGTCGAGACCCGGCACATCGCCGGGCGCTGGGCGCGGCTGCCCTATGCGGCGCTGTTCGCGCTACTGCAGGCCATCCCGGTCCTGGTCTTCGCCGTCGTGGCCTTCGGGGCGCTGACCTTGAGCGATCCGAGCCGCACCGCAGGGCTGGTGGCGCTGGCCCTGATCAACGCCAACCTGATCGCCCGCGCCGTCATGCTGGCCGTCGGCGCCCTGCTCGTGCCGCAGGCGGCGAGCCTGCGGCCGCTGCGGCTCAGCGACGAGACCGCGGCCTACCTCTATGTCTGGGCGCGGCGCATCGCCAGCATCGCGGTCTACGGCTACTTCATCGCCGAGGCGGCGCTGCTGGTCGGCGTGCCACAGGGCGGGCACCGCTTCCTGCTCAACCTGCTCGGCGTGACCGTCGGCTTGCTTGCGGTGATGCTCATCCTGCAGAACCGGGCAGCGGTCGCCGAGGCGATCCTCGCCCCGCGCCGCGTGCAGCCCGGCGAGGAGGCCGAGGCGCCCCCTTCCGACGCCATCAGGGGAACGCAGCGCTTCCTCGCCGAGTACTGGCACGTCGCCGCCATTCTCTACATCGTCGTCGTCTTTGCCGCCTGGATCTTCCACTCCGACGGCGGGCCGCTCTTCGTCATCCGCGCCACCCTGTTCAGCGTGCTAGCCGTCGGCATCGCCCGCCTCGCGGTGCAGATTGCGCGCGGCTCGGTGCGC
>VGEI01000114.1 GCA_016869415.1 Alphaproteobacteria bacterium | reverse complement strand
AGGATTTATCGACATCGGGTACTCCTTTTCATCCGAGGTTGAGTACGCGCGTCGGGCGCACCAGCAGGTGTTCGGCGTCCGGTTCGATCCGAACCAGCGCTACGGGTCGGCCCTTTGCGGTTGCCAAAGCAAGCCGCGGCGGTTCCGGCCCCTGCTCGTGTGCTGCGCGTCGCACCTGCACGGCCTGCCCCTGCCGGAGGCGGAGGCTGTCGGCCTCGGTGATGGCCAGCGCCGGGATGTCGTCCAGCGCGGTCTCGACCGGCCGCAAGTGCGAAAAACGGGCCGGACTATGCCCGAGGGAAGTCAGCTTTTCCAGCGAAATCGCGGTCTCTGCCATAAAGCGGCCAACCCGCAAGCGGCGCAACTCGGCGACATAGCCGACAGTCCCCAGAAGCGATGCTAAGTCCCTGGCCAGGCTGCGAATATAGGTCCCCTTGCCGCACCGGACCTGGAACACGGCACTGTCCCGATCTGGCTGCGATTCAAGCTCGAAACCGTCGATCCGGACGCGCCGCGGAGCGAGGTCCACCGCTTCACCGGCCCGCGCCCGGGCGTAGGCCGGCTTTCCGTCGCGCTTGAGCGCCGAGTAGGCCGGCGGCCGTTGCTCTATCTCCCCCGTGAATGACGGGAGGGCGGCGCGGATTGCTGTCTCGTCGGGTCTGGTCTCTGAAGTCGCGATGACCGCCCCTTCGGCGTCATCGGTGTCGCGCGCCTCACCCCAACGCAGCGTGAACCGGTAAGCCTTGGCGCCATCCTGCACGAAGGAGACGGTCTTGGTCGCCTCGCCCAAGGCAATCGGCAGGACGCCGGTGGCTAGGGGATCAAGCGTGCCGGCATGGCCGACCTTGGCCGCGTTGAACAGCCGCTTTATGGCGGCGACGGCACCAGCAGAGGAGAGTCCGGCGGGCTTGTCGAGGATCAGCCAGCCGTCGACCTTGTCGCCTTTACGCGTCCTCGCCATCGGTGTCGCGACGAACGGAGGGCTGGCGCAGGACCGCGTCGATCCGGCTGGCATAGTCGAACGAGGTGTCGGGTGCGAAGGAGAGTTCGGGAGCCCGCCGCAGCTTGACTGCCTTGACGACCTCGCCGCGCAGGAAGGGGGCTGCCCGGTGCAGGGCCGCGACCACTCGAGAGACGTCGCCACCCCCCAACGGCGCGACGAAGGCAGTGGCGCGCATCAGATCCGGCGAGACGCGGACTTCGCTCACGGTGATCGGCAGACCGGCCAGTTCAGGGTCGCGCAACTCGCCTCGCGCAAAGATCGCCGACAGCGCATGACGAATCGCTTCGCCGACGCGCAGCGGCCTTGTGCTGCCTGCGGCATCCTGGGAGTCCCTGTCTGCGGAACGTTTGCGGCGTGCCATCACCCGCCTCTCGACTTACAAGGCGCGGGCAACCTCTTCGACGTCGAAGCACTCGATGACGTCACCCTTGCGGATGTCCTGGTAGTTTTCGAACGCCATGCCGCACTCGTAGCCCTGCTGGACCTCGCGCACCTCGTCCTTGAAGCGGCGCAAGGTCTTGAGCGTGCCGGTGTGGATGACGACGTTGTCGCGCAGCAGGCGCACCTTGGCGCCGCGGCGGACTTCGCCCTCGGTGACCATGCAGCCCGCGACCTTGCCGGCTTTCGACACTTCGAAGACCTCGCGGATCTCGGCGTTGCCCAGGAACTTCTCCTTGAGCGTGGGCGCGAGCATGCCCGACAGCGCCGCTTTGATGTCGTCGATCAGATCGTAAATGATCGAGTAGTAGCGGATCTCGACGCCGTCGCGCCGCGCGTGCTCGCGCGCCTGCGGATTGGCGCGGACGTTGAAGCCGACGATCAGACCGTTGGAGGCCTTGGCCAGAACCACATCGCCCTCGGTGATACCGCCAACCGCGCCGTGCAGCAGACGGACCGTCACCTCATTGGTGCCGACCTTGGTCACCGCGCCGGTAATCGCTTCCAGCGACCCCTGCACGTCGGTCTTCACCACGATGCCGAGCTCCTTGGCCGTGCCTTCGGCGATCTTGGAGAACATCTGCTCGAGCGTACCGCGGGCGCCGGCCGCCACGCGTGCATCGCGCGTGCGGCGCTGACGGAAGGCTGTGACCTCGCGCGCCCGGCCTTCGTTCTCGACTACCTGAAAATCATCCCCGGCCAAGGGCGTACCGCTGAGACCGAGAACTTCGACCGGGCTCGACGGACCCGCAGACTTGACGTCGCGGCCCTTGTCATCGAGCAGCGCACGCACCTTGCCCCATTCCCCACCAGCCACGAAGATGTCGCCGACCCTGAGCGTGCCGTTCTGTACGAGCACGGTAGCCACCGGACCGCGGCCTCGCTCAAGCTTCGCCTCGACGATGACGCCCTGGGCCGTACGGTTGGGGTTGGCCTTCAGGTCCAGCAATTCGGCCTGGAGGATGATCGATTCCTCGAGTTTCTCGAGGCCGGTCTTCTTCAGCGCCGAGACCTCGACGGCCAGGATGTCACCACCCATGCCCTCTACGGCCACATCGTGCTGCAGCAGGTCGCGTTTGACCTTGTCGACATTGGCGTCCGCTTTATCGACCTTGTTGATCGCCACGATCATCGGGACCGCGGCCGCCTTGGCGTGGCTGATTGCCTCGACGGTCTGAGGCTGGATTCCGTCGTCGGCCGCCACCACCAGCACGACGATGTCAGTCACGGAGGCGCCGCGAGCGCGCATGGCGGTGAAGGCTTCGTGGCCAGGCGTGTCGAGGAAGGTGATGTGGCGGCCCGACTTGAGCTCGACCTGATAGGCGCCGATATGCTGGGTGATGCCGCCGGCCTCGTGCTTGGCCACGTCGGTCTCGCGCAGGGCATCGAGGAGCGAGGTCTTGCCATGATCGACATGGCCCATGATGGTGACGACCGGCGCGCGCGGCGTGCGATCGCCCTCGCCATCTGCCTCGCCGCCCAGCCCGATCTCGACATCCGCCTCGGTGACACGCTTGATGCGGTGTCCGAACTCGGTGACGACCAGTTCCGCGGTGTCGGCGTCGATCGACTGATTGATGGTCGCCATGACGCCCATCTTCATCAGCGCCTTGATGACGTCCGTACTGCGCTCCGCCATGCGGTTGGCGAGATCCTGGACGGTAATGGCCTCGGGAATGACGACGTCGCGCACGATTTTCGGAGCCGGTCCCTGCTGTTGAAGACGGAGCTTCTCTTTCTCGCGTGCGCGCTTCATGGCGGCAAGCGAGCGCACCCTTGTGCTTTCGTCGTCGGACAGCGCCTGCGTTACGGTAATCTTGCCCATGCGCCGGCGCGGCTCGTCGCGTTTGACGAGTGCCGGGCGCTTGGGTTCGGGCCGCTGACCGGGTCGGCGCGGCCGTTCCTCTTCCTCTTCGCTGACCGCAGCGACTTTGGCAGCAGCGCCTGCCATCGGAGAAGCCGCCGTTTTCTTGGCCTCGGCGGCCTGGCGACGCCTAGCTTCCTCCTCGGTGAGACGCTGCGTCTCCTGCTCGGCGCGCTTTTTCGCTTCCTCCTCGGCTTTGGCGCGAGCCTCGGCCTCGACCTTGGCTCGCTGAGCTTCCTCGGTCTTACGACGAGCTTCGTCCTCCTGCTGGCGGCGCAACTCATCGTCGAAGCGCTGCGCCTCCTCGGTGTCGCGGCGTTTGGCCTGGATATCTGCGCGGATTGCGCCCTGCAGCGCGCGGGTACGCGCGGCGCGCTCCTCCTCGGTCAGCGTCTTGAGAACCGCCGGCTTCTTCGAACCGCCGGTTGCCGGCATGGCCTGACTCTCGGCGACGGCCGGGACGGCGATATCAGGCGTGACGCCAGGCGCCTTGGCCTCCGGGGCCGGTGCGGTGCCGGGGACAAAGGTCCGCTTCTTGCGCACCTCGACCTGCACCGTCTTGGTGCGGCCATGCGGAAAGCTCTGCCGAACCTGACCGGTCTCGACCTTGAGTTCGAGCCGTCCTGGTTTCGGGGCGAGCCCCAGCTTGCGCTTTGCGTCCTGCTCTTTCGTATCCGTCATCACCAACCCGTCGTCAGAATGTCAGTCGTATCGCGTTTACTGTTCAGGCAGCAGCGCGGAAACCACCCAGCCGCGACCCGTCTTCCAGGCAGCGTTGCGCATTACCCCCGCGGGCCACGGCAGCGTAGGTCACGGACTCCCGTCCGAAGACGCCGCCGAGCTCAGCCTCGGTCAGTGTCCCGACCACCGGCAGAGCCTCAACCCCGGACACCGCCTTACGCCGTCCCTCGCCCGAGGCCTCGGCAGCGATCACCATCACGCCGCAAGCCCCGCGCTCGATCAGCGCCCGTACCTTCTCGAACCCACCCACCGCCTGACCTGCCCGGCGAGCCAGGCCCAAAGTGGCAACGCAGCGCCGTACCAGCAGCCGCTCCACCCGATCGACCAGACCGGGATCCGCGGATGCCGGCTCCCGCGCCGCGCGCGCGAAGAGCTTCTTGACGACGGCCGCGGCGACTATATCGCGCCGCGCCAGCGTCCACAAACCGCGGCCAGGAAGCCGGCCGTCGATATCGGGCACCACCGTGCCGTCGGGACCCACGACGAAACGCACGAGCTCGCTCTTCGGCCGTTCCTCTCCGCTGACCAGGCAGCGGCGCGTCGCAACGGTCGCCGCCGTCATGGCGCCGGCGGCGTTACCCGCCTCTGCGGAGGGATCGGAAGACGGGCTCAACATCAGGCCGGCTTCGCCTCCGCGTCGAACCAGTGGGCCCGCGCCGCCATGATCACAGCGTTCGCCTGATCGTTGTCGAGCGTGTCCTTGCCAACGATGTCGATCAGCTCGTCGCTGGCCAGATCGCCGAGATCGTCGAGCGTCTTGACGCCCTTCTCCCCGAGCTTCACCAGCATTGCGGGACTCATGCCCTCGATCCCGGCGACGTCGTCGGTCACGCCAAGCTCCTTGTAACGCTCGGTCAGCTTGAGGTTCTGGCCCTCGAGCCAGGTCTCGGCTCGGGCCTTGAGCTCGACGGCGACTCCCTCGTCGAAGCCTTCGATGGCTGCAAGCTCCTCAGCCGGCACCAGCGCAATGTCCTCGACCTTGACGAAACCCTCGGTCACCAGCAGGCCGGCGATGACGTCGTCGACATCGAGAGCCTCGACGAACAACGCCGACCGCGACTTGAATTCCTCTTGCCGGCGCTCCGACTCCTCGGCCTCGGTCAGGATGTCGATGGCCCAGCCGGTCAGCAGCGAAGCCAAGCGGACGTTCTGCCCGCGCCGGCCGATGGCCAGCGACAGCTGATCGTCGGGCACCACGACCTCGATGCGGCGTGCTTCTTCGTCCAGTACCACCTTGGTGACCTCCGCGGGCGCCAGCGCGTTGACGACGAAGGTCGCCGGATCCGGCGACCACGGAATGATATCGATCTTCTCGCCCTGCAACTCCGCCACCACGGCCTGGACACGGCTACCGCGCATGCCGACGCAGGCGCCAACGGGATCGATGGATGAGTCGTTGGAGATGACCGCGATCTTGGCGCGGCTGCCCGGGTCGCGGGCCACAGCCTTGATCTCGATGATGCCGTCATAGATTTCCGGCACCTCCTGCGCGAACAGCTTGGCCATGAACTGGCCGTGCGTACGAGACAGGAAAATCTGCGGCCCACGCGTCTCTTCACGGACGTCGTAGATGTAGGCGCGCACCCGCTCCGATGGCTTGAACACTTCGCGCGGGACGCACTCGTCGCGCCGCAGGATTGCCTCGGCGCGCCCCAGGTCGACGGTGACGTTGCCGAACTCGACGCGCTTGACCAAGCCGTTGACGATCTCGCCGACCCGGTCCTTGTACTCGTTGTACTGACGCTTGCGCTCGGCCTCGCGCACTCGCTGCACAATCACCTGCTTGGCCGTCTGGGCGGCAATACGCCCGAAATCTATGGGCGGGAGCGGATCGGTGAGGAAATCGCCGACCTTGGCGTCGGGATTCTTCGCCTGCGCCTCAGGCACGGAGATCTGTGTCGCCTCGTTCTCGATCGGATCCGCGACCTGCCGGTAGCGCAAGAGCTGGATCTCGCCGGTCGTGCGATCGATGTGCGAGCGGATGTCGTGCTCGTGGCCATACTTGGCACGGCCGGCCTTCTGGATCGCCTGCTCCATGGCCTCGAGTACTTCTTCGCGGTCGATGCTCTTCTCGCGCGCGACCGCGTCCGCGACCTGCAGCATCTCGATCTTGTTGTAAGCGGTTGCCCGTTCGGCAGTCCGCTCGGCAGCGTCCTGCCCTTCTTTCGCAGCCTTTTGACGACGTGTGGCCATTAGCGCATTGCCTCAGCGATGAGTTTGTCCGTGAGTTTGAGTTTGGCCTTGGCGATATCGACAATCGCGATCTCGACCTCGGCCGCCGCACCCTCTTCGAGGGCGAGGCGAATATGGCTGTCAGTGGCGCCGGCGATCCGGCCGGAGAACCGACGGCGGCCCTCGACCGGGACGCGCGTCTCGACCTTGGCAACATGGCCAGTAAAGCGCTGGTAATCCTTTGCCCGTACCAGCGGCCGGTCGATGCCGGGCGAGCTGACCTCGAGCGTATAAGCGCCGCCGATAGGATCGTCGGCGTCGAACCGGACGGAAAGCGCGCGACTGATCGTCTCGCAATCGTCGATCGTCATGCCTTGTCCGTCGGTGCGCTCGGCCATTACCTGCACAGTCGGCTGGGCGCCGCCGCTGACATGGACTCGCACCAGCGCGTACCCCATCGGGTCGAGCAGCGGCACGATCAAGGCTTCGAGGCCTGCCTGGTCCATGCGGGCGGTATTCTCGTCGTTAGCGGGCAGAAGAGTGCGTGACGGCTGTTCGGTCCCGATACGGAACGGCTGATGCGCGACGGGTGTTACCGTTTGCGCAATAAAAAAGTGGGCCGTTTGGCCCACTTTTTTATTAGCCGGATCGCTATCGAACCGAACCTTATTTCGCGGCGAATATAACTATACGGCCAAGAAAATCAAGGGCCTTCGGCCCGCCGCCGAAACCGCAGGAAAGCCGGTGGATGGCCGGCCAGACCCTTCGCCTCATATCGCGTCGCCGGCCAGTCAGCGGGACGCACCGCCCATTCGTCAGGGCAAGTGGTCAGCGCGGTGAATGCGGAATGACCGGCCAGGCGTTCGAGGGTCCACTCCAGATAGCCGGGATCGTCAGTGGCGAAGCGCAGTTCCGCCCCGGGCGCCATGATCCGTGCCAGCTCGTTAAGAAAGGCGGGCGTGATCAGCCGTCGCTTGTGATGACGGGCCTTGGGCCAGGGATCGGGGAACAGGACGAAGACGCGGCTGATCGAGGCAGCGGGCAGCGCCGGCAGCAGAAGCCGAATATCGTCGGACCAAAGACGGATATTGGCCAGGCCCGCCTCCTGGATCCGCGCGAGCAGGCCGGCGATGCCGTTGATATAGGGTTCGGCGCCGATCAAGCCGATATCGGGATAGGCCTCGGCCTGGGCGGCGAGATGCTCACCCGCGCCGAACCCGACCTCAAGCCAAACTGCCCGCGGCGCAACGGCGAACAACGATCGTGGTTCAAGCGCCGTGCCGGACGGCGGGGCCTTGATCGCTAGGAGCGGCAGAACCTGCGTGAGCAACGCGGCACGACCGGCGCGCAGCGGGCGACCGCGCCGACGGCCATAGCTACTGATCGGGCGATCGGGGCCGGGGTCCGTATTCGTGCTCATGGCGGTCATGCGACTGTAGCGCAAAAAACGAAGGGCGCAGGGACTAACCCTGCGCCCTCGGTGTCACGCCGCCTTGCAGCGGCGTGGTAGGCTCAGCCGCCGAACGCCGACTTGAGATCCTTCACCAGGTCCGTCTTTTCCCAGGAAAATCCGCCGTCCTTGTCCGGCGTGCGGCCGAAATGGCCATAGGCCGAAGTGCGCGTGTAAATCGGCTTATTGAGTCCGAGATGCTCGCGGATGCCGCGCGGCGTCAGGCGCACCAGCTGCTGCAGCACCTTCGAAAGGCGATCCTCATCGACCTTACCGGTGCCCTGCGTGTCGACATAAACCGACAGCGGCTCCGAGACGCCGATGGCGTAAGCGAGCTGGATCGTGCAGCGATCGGCTAGGCCAGCCGCGACAATGTTTTTCGCCAAATAGCGAGCCGCGTAGGCAGCCGAACGATCGACCTTGGTCGGATCCTTGCCCGAGAAAGCGCCGCCGCCATGCGGCGCGGCACCGCCATAGGTGTCGACAATGATCTTGCGGCCAGTAAGGCCGCAATCGCCGTCCGGACCGCCGATCACGAACTTGCCCGTGGGATTGACGTAGAAGTGCCTCTCCTCCGGGAACCAGCCCTCGGGCAGCACTTTCTTGACAAACGGCCGGACGATCTCGCGCACGGCGTCCTGGTCGACCTTCGGGCTGTGCTGCGTCGAAACCACGACCGCCGTGCACCCGACCGGTTTGCCGTCGACGTAGCGCAGAGTCACCTGGCTCTTGGCGTCAGGCTCCAGTTCCTTGGTCCGGCCAGCGTGCCGCGCTTCCGCCATGGAGCGCAAAATGTTGTGCGCATATTGGATCGGCGCCGGCATGAGCTCGGGTGTCTCATTGCAGGCATAGCCGAACATCATGCCCTGGTCGCCCGCGCCTTCATCCTTGTTGCCCTTGGCGTCGACGCCTTGGGCGATATCCGCCGACTGAGCGTGCAGGTAGCAGGCGAACTTGGCGGTCTTCCAGTGGAAGCCCTTTTGGGCGTAGCCGATATCCTTGATTGCCTTGCGGGCCAGGGCTTCGATCTTGGCCGCCTTGACCTTGCCGTTCTTCTCGACCACCGCCTTGGGCCCACGCACCTCGCCGGCGACGACGATGCGCTGGGTGGTCACCAAGGTTTCGCAGCCGACACGCGCCTCGGGGTCGGCCCCTAGGAACAGATCAACGACCGAATCCGAAATGCGGTCCGCCACCTTGTCCGGATGGCCTTCGGACACGGATTCGCTGGTGAACACGAAATCGCCCTTGCGCACGGTCTATCCTCCGAGGAACGAACTGGAATGAGGGGAAGCTGCATCCACGCTGACGCGCCCACGGACAGCCGTGGCGCCAGAACGCGGGCTCTTGTGGCAAGCTTTGACTAACCCGTCAACAGCCGTCGTGCCCACAGTCAGTGCGGGACGCGGGAGGGCTACTTAGCGCGGCGCTCCCCGACCGCCGCGCCGATAGCGGCCAAGGCCTTGGCCATCTCGAACAGCCGTTTGCGCAGCTTGGAGTCGGTAATCTTATAGTAGGCGCGGACGAGCTCGAGCGTCTCGCGCTTGGTCATCGGGTCGGGCTCGCCAGTGCTGGCAACCTCGACCGCGTGGCCCATCGCGTGCTGGCGGCCGCGCTGCGCGGTGTCGGCGCCCATTTCCTCGAAGAAGTATGAGATCGGGACATCGAGCACGCGTGCCAGTTCGAACATGCGGGACGAGCCCACCCTATTGGCCCCGCGCTCGTATTTCTGCACCTGCTGGAAGGTCAGGCCGATCGCCTCACCGAGCCTCTGCTGACTCATGCCCAGCAGCGTACGGCGCAGGCGAATCCGGCTGCCGACATGCACATCGATTGGGTTGGGCTT
>VGEI01000113.1 GCA_016869415.1 Alphaproteobacteria bacterium | reverse complement strand
AGGAAGGATTTCGCCGCGATGCCTTCAGCTACCTCTTGGTGCTCAGGCTGGTGCCCCTCTTTCCCTTCTTCCTGGTGAACATCGTGCCGGCCTTTGCCGGCGTGCCGACGCGCATCTACGTGCTGGCCACCTTCATCGGCATCATTCCCGGCACTTTTGTCTTCGCCAGTGTGGGCAATGGGCTCGGCGCCGTGTTCGATGCTGGGCAGACGCCGGATCTCGGCCTGCTGGCCAAGCCGGAGATTCTCCTGCCCTTGATGGGCCTGGCGCTGCTGGCGCTGATCCCCGTCGGTTACCGCTACTGGAAAGGCCGGGCCGATGGCTGAGTCTCTCGATGTTGACCTCTGCATTGTCGGTGGCGGCTCGGGCGGGCTCTCGGTCGCGGCGGGGGCCTCGCAGCTCGGCCAGAAGGTCGTTCTGGTCGAGCGGGCGAAGATGGGCGGCGACTGCCTCAACTACGGCTGTGTGCCGTCCAAGGCGACGATTGCCGCCTCGCGCGCCGCGGTGGCCATCCGCGAGGCAACGCGTTTCGGCGTCGCGGCGGGCGAGCCACAAGTCGATTACGCGAAACTGCGCGCGCATGTACGCAGCGTCATCGCGGCGATCGCGCCCAACGATTCGGTGGAGCGCTTCACCGGCCTTGGCGTGCGGGTGATCCAGGCGGCGGCACGCTTCAGCGGCCCCGACGAGATCGCGGCTGGCGGCATCCGCGTGCGGGCGCGCCGCTTCGTCATCGCCACCGGATCCTCGGCTGCCGTGCCGCCGATCGCCGGCTTGCTCGACGGTCCGTATCTGACCAACGAGACGGTGTTCGATCTCGACACCCGGCCAGAGCATCTGATCGTCATCGGCGGCGGCCCCATAGGTTGCGAGCTGGCCCAGGCCCATCGCCGCCTGGGTGCGCGAGTGACGATTCTCGAAGCGGCGGTGCTGCTCCCCAAGGACGACCCGGAGCTGGCGGATATCGTGCGCACGGCGCTACGCCACGATGGCATCGATATCCGCGAAGGCGTCAAGATCGTGCGGATCGAGCATAGCGGCGGTGCTGCCTGCGTGCTGGAGAACGGCGAACGCGTGGCCGGCTCGCATCTCCTGGTCGCGGCGGGCCGCAAGCCGACGGTCGACGGGCTGAACCTCGAAGCAGCCGGTATCGCCTACACGCCGAAGGGCATCGCGGTGGATGCCAAGCTGCGCACGACCAACCGTAAGGTCTACGCCATCGGCGACTGTATCGGCGGCTACCAGTTCACCCACATGGCCGGCTACCATGCCGGCATCGTCATCCGCCACGCGCTGTTCCGTCTGCCGTGGACGCGCGTCGATTCATCCGCCGTCCCCTGGGTGACGTATACCGAACCGGAACTGGCCAATGTCGGCCTGACTGAAGCCGAGGCCCGCAAGGTGCTAGGTGATGGGCTGCGGCTGGCACGTTGGCCGTTCCATGAGAACGACCGGGCCCAGGCCGAGAGGAAGACGGAGGGGCTGATCAAGGTGGTGGCTGATAGCCGCGGCCGCATCCATGGAGCGGGCATCGCCGGTCCGCATGCTGGCGAGCTGCTGCTGCCCTGGTGTCTGGCTATCAGCAAGAAGCTCACCCTGCGCGACATGGCGGGCGTCATCGCGCCCTATCCGACCCTGAGCGAAGTCTCGAAACGCGCGGCCGGCAGTTTCTTCACCCAAAGTTTATTTTCTCCCAAGACGCGCCGCTTGGTGCGTTTCCTGGCACGGCTCGGATGACACGGGCGCGCCAACTGCCGGGGCTCCTGACCGGCCTGTCGGTCCGGCTGCTCGGCCTGACCATTGCCTTCGTCATGCTGGCCGAGTTCCTGATCTATACGCCGTCGATCGCCAAGTTCCGCACCGACTGGCTGCAGGGCCGCATCGCCGCCGCGCGTCTGGTGTCGCTCGCCCTCGACGCCACGCCCGACTACATGGTGAGCGACGCACTGAAGGCCGAGCTGCTGGCCCATGCCGAAGCCTACGCCATCGTCATTCAAAAGCCCGGCGACGTGCGCCGCGTGCTTGCCGGAGACATGCCGCCGCGCGCCGATGCCCGCTTCGACTTGCGCGGCAGCGGCATGATGGACATGGTCGGCCCGGTCCGCGAGGCCTACATGACTCTTTTCGGGCCGGGTACGCGCACGCTTCATGTCGTAGGAGACTCACCGCGCCGCGACGGCGTGGTGGTGGAGGTGCTGGTCGACGAGGCGCGCTTGCGCCAGGGCATGATCGAATTCTCCGAGCGCATCCTGGCGCTGTCGCTGGTCATCTCCTTGATCACCGCCTGCCTCGTCTACCTCTCGCTGCAGTGGATGTTCGTGCGGCCGTTGCGCCGACTGACCGCCAACATGCTGGCCTTCCGCGACGCGCCCGAGGATGCGGCGAGCGTCATCGTGCCCAGTGCACGCAGCGACGAGATCGGCATCGCCCAGAACGGGCTCGCCGACATGGAGAAGGCACTGCGCGCCTCCTTACGCCAGAAGGAGCGGCTGGTAGCACTCGGCGTCGCCGTGGCCAAGATCAGTCACGATCTGCGCGGCATCCTGTCGACGGCCCAGCTTGTTTCCGACCGCCTGTCGCATTCCGCCGATCCTGAGGTCAGGCGCCTCGCCCCGGCGGTGATCGCCTCGATCGACCGCGCCATCGCGCTGTGCAGTCAGACGCTCGACTACGCGCGTGAGGATCTGCCGCCTCCCCAGCGCTCGCGCTTCGCTCTCGCCGACCTAGTCGAGGAGGTAGGCCGCGTCGTCGGCCTGCTCACCGCGGAGCGGGCGCGCTGGGACGCCGCCGTGCCGCCGCTCGACGTCGTTGCCGATCGCGATCAGCTCTTCCGTGTACTGGTCAATCTCGGCCGTAACGCCGCCGAGGCCGGGGCGAAGACGATCCGGGTCACGGCCGCTGCGACTGGGGGCGGCGGAGTTACGATCGAGGTCGCCGACGACGGCCCCGGCCTGCCGGCCAAGGCGCGCGACAAGCTGTTCATGCCCTTCACCGGTTCGGCGCGCGCTGGCGGCACCGGCCTCGGCTTGGCCATCGCCCGCGACCTCGCACGCGGCCATGGTGGCGAGCTCACCCTGGCCGCGACCTCAGCCAGCGGCACTGTGTTCCGTCTCGATCTGCCGGGAGTCGTCGCCGCGGCGCGGGCCGCGGAATAGTCAGTCGACCACGAACAGCGTGGCGCCAGTTCTGGTGGCTGAACGATGCGCGGCATCGCCGTGGTCGGAGACTTGGTAGCTCATCCCCGGCTTCAGCGTGAATCTGCGCCCGTCTCTGAGCTCGGTCTCGAGCTCGCCCTCTACGACGAAGAGCACGTGCCCGCGGTCGCACCAATGGTCGGCGACATAGCCCGGGGAGTACTCGACCAGCCGTACCCGCAGGTCGCCGATGGCGAGCGTGCGCCACAGCGCCTCGCCTCTCTCGCCAGGATGGCGCGTCGGCTCGACTGATTTCCAGTCGGTGACGGTGAAGGGCAGGGCGGGGATTTTCATCGGCATCTCCGGGTTGGCGCGCAGTATACTCCGCCGTGATGAGCGCCTGGGACCCCGCGCAATACCTGAAATTCGCCGATCACCGCCTGCGGCCGGCGCTCGATCTGCTGGCGCGTGTGCCGCTGGAAGCGCCGGCAACCGTCTACGACCTCGGCTGCGGGCCGGGCAATGTGACGACGCTGCTCACCCGGCGCTGGCCCACTGCTCGCGTCACTGGTGTCGATTCCTCGCCGGCGATGCTGGAGAAGGCCCGCGCCGTTCCCGGCATCGCCTGGCAGGCGGCCGACCTGGCGGCTTGGGCGCCGCCGGCTCCGGCCGATCTCGTCTACAGCAACGCGGCGCTGCACTGGATCGACGATCACGTTCGGTTGTTCCCGCGGCTGCTGGCCCAGGTGAAGAGCGGCGGCGTTCTGGCCGTGCAGATGCCGCACCAAGCCGCCAACCCGTCGCATCAAAGCCTCTTCGCCATCGCCCGCGAGCCGGCCTGGGCGGCGAAGCTCGCAGGCGCCGTGTTCAGCAACCCGGTGCTGGAGCCCTCGCAATACTAGGATCTGCTGGTGCCGCAGGCAGCGACGCTCGACATCTGGGAGACCGAGTACCAGCATGTGCTCGACGGCGAGAACCCGGTGCTGCAGTGGTTCATGGGCTCGCTGCTCACGCCGGTGCTCGAACGCCTCAAGGGGGGTGACCGCGATACCTTTATCCGCCTCTACGGCGAGAAGGTCGCCGCGGCCTACAAGCCACGCGCCGACGGCCGCACCCTGCTGACCATGCGGCGTATCTTCATCGTCGCCACCGCGCGTTAAGCTGGCCGGCTCGGCCGCGCGGTTCCAGCGTATAATTAGGGCATGCTCGGTTCGGTGCTGCGTATTCTCACCATCGTTTTCGCTCTCCTGCCGTTCAGCCCGGCGCTGACGGAGGCAGCACCGCGCGCTGAAGCCTGGCCGCGCTGGGAGCGGCACGACCCGGCGTCGAAGATCGTCGTCGATCACAGTGCCTGGGACGGATTCCTGGCGGACAACGTCTCAGTCTCGCCCGACGGAATCAATCGTCTGGCTTACGGGCGGGTGAGTGCCGAATCGCGATCGCGCCTGGCCTCCTATATCGAGCGGCTGGCTGCCGTGCCGGTCGACCGGCTGGCCCGCGACGAGCAGAGGGCGTTCTGGATCAACCTCTACAACGCGCTGACCGTGAAGACGGTACTCGATCATTATCCGGTGAAGAGCATCCGCGACATCCGCATCTCGCCCGGGCTGTTCAGCAGCGGGCCGTGGGGCAGGAAGCTCATCCGGGTCGCCGGCGAGGATATCTCACTCGACGATATCGAGCACCGCATCCTGCGCCCGCTGTGGCGCGACCCGCGGCTGCACTACGCCCTCAACTGCGCCTCGCTGGGCTGCCCCAACCTGATGCGTACCGCTTTCACCGCGTCGAATACTGAAACCCTGCTGGAAGAGGCGGCGCGTGGCTTCGTCGGACATCCGCGTGGCGTGCACCTGCAGGGCGGAAAGCTGATCGTCTCCAGCATCTACATCTGGTTCCGCGAGGATTTCGGCGGCAGCGATACCGGCATCGTCGAGCACTTGAAGCGCTACGGCGCCGTGCTCGACGGCCGCACGCGGATCGATGGCGACGCCTACGACTGGGCGCTGAACGAAGCGCCTTAGTCGAGCTGGATCAGCGAGGCTTTCAGGTACACGGATTCCGGCAGCAGCGGATGCACCGGATGGTCGGCTGCGGCCCCGCTCGACAGCAGGATGCGGCCGCTGCGCCGTGCATCGCCGATGCCGCGCCGCACCTCCTCGTCGAACAGGGCGCGCTCGACATGATGCGAGCACGAGGCGATGAAGAGGAAGCCGCCCGGTGCCGTGACCGCCGCCGCGAGGCGGGCGAGCTTGCGATAGCCGCGCGAGCCGGCCGCTAGGTCTTTCCTGGATTTGACGAAGGCCGGCGGGTCGGCGACCACTACCTCGAATCGTTCGCTGTCGGAAGCCAGGCGCTCGAGCTCCTCGAAGATTTCGGCGCGCACGGTCTTGAGCGCCAGGCCGTTGAGTGCTGCCGATTTCGCCGCGAGATCGAGGGCCGTTTCCGAGCGGTCGACGGCGATGGCCTCCTTCGCCCCGGCCCACAGGGCCGCCACGGCAAACCCGCCGCCGTAGCAGTAGAGGTCCAGCAGTCGCGCGTCCCCGGCCACACGCGCCACAGCCGCGCGATTGTCGCGCTGGTCGTAGAACCAGCCGGTCTTCTGCCCGCCCTGGAGATCGGCGAGGAAGCGGGCCCCGTTCTCGCTGAGCTCGACCGGCCCCGCGAGCTCGCCTTTAGCGATCTTTACTTCTTGCGCTACACCCTCGAGCCCGCGGGAAGGAGAATCGTTGCGCAGCACGACGACCTTTGGTGCCAGCACGCTGTCGAGCGCGGCGAGGATCTGCGGCAGCAGCGCCTCCATGCCGGCGGTGTTGGCCTGCAGGCTGAGCGCGTCGCCGTAGCGGTCGACGATCAGACCGGGGAGACCGTCGGCCTCGGCATGGATCAGCCGGTAGCAGCGCCCGGGATAGAGCCGTTCGCGCAGGGCCATCGCCGCCGAGAGCTTGGCAGCGATGAAGCCCTCGTCGATGACTGCAGCGGGATCGCGGCTCAGCAGCCGTGCGGCGATCAGCGTGTGCGGGTTGAAGGTGGCCACACCCAGGGGCTCGCCGTTCGCCGCCTGCAGCCGCACCAGAGCGCCGCGCGGCAGCTTCTTGGCTTCGGCATCCATGCGGATCTCGTTGGAGTAGACCCACGGGTAGCCGAAGCGGGCCCGCTTGTGGTGGCCCGGCAGCAGATGGACGGTCGGGATCATCGCGTGCGGCTGAGGGCGAGCCAGAGGCCGCCGCCGACCAGCGACGTGCCGCCGATGCGCGAGACGAGGCGCACGCGGCCCCGGGACAGCAGCGCGCCGGCGCGCGCCGCCAGCAGGGCGTAGAGCCCGTCGGAGAGCGTGGCGACCGCCATGGCGGTGGCGCCGAGCAGCACGATCTGCTGTGCCGCCTCGTGGCGCGGATCGACGAATTGCGGGATGAAGGCACCGAAGAACAGCAGCACCTTGGGGTTGCTCAGCATGACCAGGAAGCCCTGCAGGAAAAAGCCGCCGCGCGGCTCCGGCAGCCTCTCGCCGGGCGTGAGCTCGCCCGAAGAGCGGAACATCCGGATGCCGAGCCACACCAGATAGGCAGCACCCGCCAGGCGCAGCCAGTCGAACCACCAGCCCATCGTCTCGACCACGGCGGCAAGCCCGGCAACCAGCACGCCGAGCATCAGCGCCAGCGCGGCTTGCGAGCCGGCGACGTTGAGCAGCCCGGCGCGCGCGCCGTGGCTGAGCGCATTGCCGACGACCAGCGCGACCATCGGGCCGGGGATCGCCGCCACCGCGATGCAGGCCGCGACATAGGCGAGATAGAGTTCGAGCGACATGGGTGACTCCGGAATTCGTGCCGGAGCATACAGCGTTTTCGCCTTGGCGAAGGCCTAATCCCCTACCGCCACACCCTCACGCCGCGGGTCGGCGCCGCCGACCAGCGACACTTTGTCGCCGCGGCGCGCCACGGCGATGCCGTGCAGGCCCGAGGTCATGGGCACGATCTCGACCTCGTGGCCGAGTTTCTGCAGGTCGTCGAGCATTCCGGCGAGCGCTGTGCCCTGCTCGAGTTGCGTCCTGCCGTTGAGGTTGGCGTGATGCGGCAGGTCGAAGGCGCGCTGCATGTCCAGCCGCCAGTCGATGGTTCCGACCAGCGCCTGCACCACGTAGGGGATGATACGCGGGCCACCGGGCGAGCCCAGGGTCATGACCAGCCGCCGTTCGCGGTCGATGACGATAGTCGGCGACATGGAGCTGCGCGGCCGCTTGCCCGGCTCGACGCGGTTGATCGCCAGGTTGCCGGCCTCATCGCTCGGCTTGAGCGCGAAATCGGTCATCTGGTTGTTGAGCAGGAAGCCGCGCACGAAAAGCCGCGCCCCGAAAGCGTTCTCGATCGAGCTGGTCAGGGCCACGGCGTTGCCCGCCGCGTCGACGGCGCTCATGTGCGAGGTCGCCGGGATCTCGCGCGTCGTGTCGGCCGCCGGGATGTTGAGCAGCTGCGGGGTCCACGGCCGGCCCGGCTCGGCCCTGCCCATCGACTTCCAGGGCAGGATCAGTTCGGCCCGCTTCTCGATGTAGCCGTGGCTGGTCAGGGCGCGCACCGGCACCGACATCATGTCGGCGTCGGCGATGTAGCGGTTGCGGTCGGCGAAGGCCAGGCGCTGCGCCTCGGAGATCAGGTGCACGGCTTCGAGCGAGCCGGGCGCATAGCCGCGCAGGGTAAAGCGCTCGAGCAGCAGCAGCGTCTGGGCCACGGTGATGCCGCCCGACGAGGGCGGCCCCATGCCGCAGACCCTGAGTCCCCGGTAGACCACGCAGACCGGCTCGCGCTTGATGGCGCGATAGAGGGCGAGGTCGGCGAGGCTGAGTCTGCCCACGCGCCGTTGCGCTCTTGCCGGATCGCCCTGCTGCGCCGGGTCGCTCACCGCCGCGACCACGTCGCGCGCCACCTGTCCGCGGTAGAAAGCATCGGAGCCGCCATTGGCGATCAGCCGCAAGGTCTCGAACAGCGACGGGTTGTAGACCCAGGTGCCGGCGGCGTAGGGCCGGCCTTCGCGGTCGTAGAAATGTTGGCGGGCGCCGGGCATCTCCTTGAGCTGCGGCGTGTCCACGATCAGCTGGTGCAGGCGCGGGCTCAAGGCGAAGCCGCCCTCGGCCAGGCGCATGGCCGGTTCGAACAGCCGGTGCCAGGGCAGGCGGCCGTACTCGCGATGCGCCATCTCCAGCATGCGCACCAGGCCCGGCGTGCCGACGGCATGGCCGCCGACCGAAGCCTCGGCGAAGGGGATCGGGTTGCCGTCGGCGCCGAGGAACATTTCCGGCGAGGCGCCGGCCGGCGCCGTCTCGCGCCCGTCGAAGGTGATGACGGACTTGCGCGAGGCGTCGTAGTGGACGAGGAAGCCGCCGCCGCCGATGCCCGAGGATTGCGGCTCGACCAGGGTGAGCACCATCTGCATGGCGATGGCGGCATCGACTGCGCTGCCGCCGGCCCGCAGGATCTCCAGCCCGGCCTCGGCAGCCAGCGGGTTGGCGGCCGCCGCCATGTGCTTGCCGGCGATGACGGCTTTTTTCGCTTGTTTTGCCGTGGGTCCTTCGGGCTCGGCCGGGGTCTGGGCCTGGGCCGTCCCGGCCAGGGCCAGCACGGCCGTCAGTACGGCGCCATGCAGCGCCGCCCGCCAGCCCTGGGCGTTCAGCAAATCCGTCAGCCGCACCGAAGACCTCGTTTCCCCGCCGCCATTCGTTAACGGAGCCGGCTTTGCGCCACCTTCCGCCGAACAGCGGGGGCGAGTTTTAGCAGAGTGCCGGGCAGCGGGCGAGGGGCGGGACAGTGTCGTTCTTGTGGGCGGTGGGATGAGGAACGAGGCGTGCCGCAGCGCTCTCGGTCGTCACCCCGGCTTTCGCCGGGGTGACGCTTGGGACTACTCCCTCACATACTCGACTTCGGGCCGCCGAAGCGTCCGGCTAAAGCCGTTCGAACTCGCAGGGGGTCAGCCCCGCCTGCCGCAGGATGCTGCGCAAGGTGCCGATAGCGATCTCACGGTGACGCGGCACGATAGCCGTGCGTGTATTGCCTGACGTCTGCTTGGCAAACTTGACGTGGCTGCCGGTCTGCGCAGCCTCGGAGAACCCGGCAGCGAGCAAGCGTCACCGCACCTCGCGGAACGTCAGGTTTCTAAGCGGCACGCGGCCGCACGGTCACCGCTCGCACTTTGGGTGAGGCGGTGGCGAGAGGCGGGCTGAAATGCAGCAACAGGGCATCGCCAAGGTTCTTCAGCGCGGCCTTTTCGCTGCGCCCCTGGCTGGCGACGTCGACCTCGAGGCACTGGGCGACCCACCATTTGCCTTCGCGCCACACGCTGGCGGTGAACTTCTTCATGGCCACAGGCTGCCACGATCGGCGCCGGCCCGCAACGGCAGGCCCTCACT
>VGEI01000112.1 GCA_016869415.1 Alphaproteobacteria bacterium | reverse complement strand
GTGGACGGATGCGAGGCCGCGTCTCTGGCAATGGGGCGGCGCCCTGGCGCTGCGACGGCGGCTGCGCGGGGCCGGTTTCTCCCGCGTCTACGACCTCCAGACCTCGGATCGCAGCAGCTTCTATTTTCATCTGATGCGCCCCGGACCGTTGCCGGAATGGTCGGGTATCGCACGCGGTAGCTCGCACCCGCATGCCAATCCCGGCCGTGATCGCCTGCACACGCTGGAACGGCAGGCCGAGCAGTTGCGCCTCGCGGGCATCGCCGATGTTCCGCTACCGGACGTGTCGTGGTTGACGGCCGACATATCCCGTTTTGCCATCACCGCGGCGTTTGCGCTGCTGGCGCCCGGCGGTGCGGCGACGCGGCCGCGCAAGCGCTGGCCGGTGGAACGTTACGCTGCCCTGGCATCGACGCTGGCAGCGCGGGGCATGCAGCCGGTGATTCTCGGCACCGCACCAGAGCAGGAGCTGGCCGAGGCCATCCTGCGTGAGTGCCCTGCGGCGCGTAACCTCATGGGGCAGACGGAGTTTGCCGAGATCGCCACGCTGGCGCGCCACGCACGCCTCGCCGTCGGCAATGACACCGGTCCGATGCACCTGATTGCCGTTGCCGGCTGCCCGTCGGTCGTTCTCTTCTCGGACGATTCCGATCCCGCACTCTGCGCGCCGCGCGGCCGGGTCACGGTGCTGGCCCGTTCGAGCCTCTCGGACCTTCGGAATGAAGAAGTCTTGGCCCGAATCGCGGATTTCGCATCATGAGGTCCGGGTTGAGCAGGGGGCCGCTGCTGCAGGCGTCCCTCCTTGCTCTGTTCGCGACGGCGGTCCGGCTGTTGGCCGATTTGCGGGACGGGGTTGTTGTGGCGTTGGGCGGCGACGCTGCCGTCTACTTGCAGACCGCCGGCCGCCTGGCGCGCTGCGAGGGGCTTCTGAGCTGCGAGGGAGCCGAGCTTATAAGCTTTCCTCCGCTGTTTCCGATGGTTCTGGCGATCCCGCAGGCCTTTGGCCTGGACCCAATCGCGGCGACCTCGGTAGTGGGGCTTTTCTGCCACTTCCTGATGGTCGCAACGTGTCTCCACTTGATTGCCGACCACGTCGACTACCAGCCATTCCTGTGGTTTGGCGCAGCGGCGTTTGGCCTTTTTCAGGCGTTCTATTCATGGCTGACAGGCGCGCACTCCGAGGTTCTGTTCGCCGCGCTCTCGGCGCAAATGGTTTTCCATCTCGTCCGCTATCTGGATAGTGGCTCGATTGTCCGGTTGACCGTCGTAGCGCTGTTGGCGGCGGCCTGCTTTCTCACCCGTTATATCGGCGCCTTTTGCCTGATATTTGGCGGCACCATCATCCTGTTGCTGCCCCGAAGCCACTGGCTTCAGCGTGTTCGCCACGCCGCGCTCTTCTCGGCCGTGGCGATGCTTCCAGTGCTGGCCTGGCTGGGCCGCAACTGGCTGGTGTCGGAAATGTTTTTCGGCGCGCGCGAGTGGGTAGGCGCACCATTCTCCGGCGTCGCCGCAAGCTACTTTGGCATGTTGGCGGGATTGTTCGTCTACATCCCGGGCCTAAGCACCAGCCTGCGCAGTAGCGTTTTCGCGCTGCTGATCTCGGTGGCGGTACTTCTGGTCTGGCGGGCTGGCAGGCAGCGGTTTTTTTCTGACGCGATCGCGCGTGCCATCTTTGTCGTCGCAGGGTTTTCGGGTGGCTATCTCCTATGGCTTGTTGCGCTCCGCGCCTGGCTCATCGACGTGGAGATGACCGTTCGTCTGATCATTCCGGTCGTCCCGTTGATCGTCGTCGCCGCGTTGGTCAGCACCGATGCCAGCCTGCGGGCGGGGCCGCTGCGCCGGCTCAGGCCTTTCGTGGTCCTGGCCGCTGTCCTTTGGCTGTGGCTGCCCGCGAAGAATCTGGTTGCCAGCGTGTTCGATCTGCACCAGCCGCCTCCCCCGCGCCTGATTGGATCGCCGGAAGTTGCGAACTCAGAGCTTGTGCGCTTTCTGCGCCAGGCGGAAGCCGACAGGCGCCTGATCCCTGTTGACCCGCCGAGCGCACAATTCCTTTTTCTCTATCTCGGGCGCTGCTTCTCCCTAGCGGATCAGTCGAACGACGATCGTGGATACCGGGTTCATATCCCTGGAGGGGGCACGCGGCTGCCGGAGATGCGCCCTCAGATGGAGGGCCCTGGCCTCATCTTCAGCGACCACGTTGGCGCGGTTTATCGCGCAGACCCCCCGGCCTTGCCGCGAAATTAGTAGCTCGCCGCGCGGTTGCGGCCGTTGGCTTGACAGCCCGGCCAATCCGCCTAGATTGCCGGCTCTCCCGCGCGAATCAGGCGTCTTTTCCGATGGTTGCGATCACCCTACCCGACGGCAGCGTCAAAAGTTTTCCCCAGCCGGTGAGCGGCGCGGAGGTGGCGGCGGCGATCGGCCCGGGCCTGGCCAAGGCGGCGCTCGCCATGAAGGTCGACGGCACGCTGGTCGACCTGAAGAAGGTCATCGACCGCGACGCATCCATAGCCATCGTCACCGCCAAGTCGCCCGAGGCGCTGGAGCTCATCCGCCACGACGCCGCGCACGTGCTGGCCGAGGCGGTGCAGGAACTCTATCCCGGCACCCAGATCACCTTCGGTCCGGCGACCGAGGACGGCTTCTATTACGATTTCGTGCGCGAGCAGCCCTTCACGCCCGACGATTTCGCCAGGATCGAGGCGAAGATGAAGGAGATCGTCGACCGCAACGAGGAGATCGTGCGCGAGGAGTGGCAGGGTGCCGACGCGGTGAAGCACTTCGCCGCTTCCGGCGAGAAATACAAGGCCGAATGGGTGCAGGAGATCGCCAACCGCGGCGAGACGATCTCGATCTACAAGCAGGGCAAGTGGCTCGACCTTTGCGTCGGCCCGCACCTGCCCTCGACCGGCAAGCTGCCCAAGGCCTTCAAGCTCACCAAGCTGTCGGGCGCCTACTGGCGCGGCGATGCGCGCAACGCCCAGCTGCAGCGCATCTACGGCACAGCCTGGGCGAGCGAGGCCGACCTCAAGGCGCACCTCACCCGGCTGGAAGAGGCGGAGAAGCGCGATCATCGCCGCCTCGGCCGCGAGATGGGTCTCTTCCATGTGCAGGAAGAGGCGGCCGGTTCGGTGTTCTGGCATCCGAAGGGCTGGACCCTGTGGCGCACCCTCGAGAACTACATCCGCCGGCGTCTCGACGACGGCGGCTATGTCGAGGTGAAGACGCCGCAGCTGGTCGACCGCAAGCTGTGGGAACAGTCGGGCCACTGGGACAAGTTCAAGGACGCGATGTTCCTCGCCACGCCGCGCGCCGAGGGCGCGTCGGTGGAGGAGGGCGAGCGCGTCTATGCCATCAAGCCGATGAACTGCCCCTGCCATGTCCAGATCTTCCGCCAGGGGCTGAAGAGCTACCGCGACCTGCCGCTGCGCCTGGCTGAGTTCGGCTCGTGCCATCGCTACGAGCCGTCCGGCGCACTGCACGGCATCATGCGCGTGCGCGCCTTCACCCAGGACGACGCGCATATCTTCTGCACCGAGAACCAGATCACCGCCGAGAGCATCAGGTTCTGTGACCTGCTTCGCAAGGTCTACGGCGATCTCGGCTTCACCGACGTGCGGGTGAAATTCTCCGACCGGCCGCCCACGAGGGCAGGCTCTGACGAGATCTGGGATAAAGCCGAGAGGGCGCTCAAGGATGCCTCGCAGGCGGCGGGTCTGGAGACCGTGCTCAACCCGGGTGAAGGCGCCTTCTACGGGCCGAAGCTGGAGTTCGTGCTGCGCGACACCATCGGCCGCGACTGGCAGTGCGGCACGCTGCAGGTGGATTTCGTGCTGCCCGAGCGGCTCGACGCGTCTTACGTGGGCGAGGACGGCGCCAAGCACCGGCCGGTGATGCTGCACCGGGCGATCTTCGGCTCGTTCGAGCGTTTCATCGGCATCGTCATCGAAAATTACGCCGGCAAGCTGCCGCTCTGGCTGGCACCGGTGCAGGGCACGGTGGCGACCATCGTCTCCGATGCCGACGACTACGCGCGCCAGGTGGTGGCGAAGCTGAAGGCGGCGGGCCTGCGTTTCGAGCCGGACCTGCGCAACGAGAAGATCGGCTACAAGGTGCGCGAGCATACGCTCGCCAAGGTACCGCTGCTGCTGGCCGTCGGCCGGCGCGAGGCGGGCGAGGGCACGGTGGCCCTCCGGCGCCTCGGCACCGGCTCGGACGCACAGGAAACCCTTGCGCTGGACGAAGCCATCGCTAGATTTAGCAAAGAGGCCGAAGTTCCCCACGCCTGAATAATCGACCGACCCGATCGGGAACGCCCCGTGGCGCTGGATTCACCCTGCCGGGTCAAAGGGTTCGGTTGAAAATAGAGGAGAGTTTCGATAGCGCGTTTTCAACAGGAGTCGGCGCCGTCCAAGGATGGACCCCGCGTCAATGATCAGATCGAAGCCGGTAAGGTCCGGCTGGTCGACGCCACCGGCGAAATGGTGGGTGTGGTCGGTCTGCACGAAGGACTGCAACGGGCCTGGGAAGCCGGCTTGGATCTGGTGGAGGTCTCGCCCGGCGCCGACCCGCCGGTCTGCAAGCTGCTCGATATCGGCAAGTACAAATACGAGCTGCAGAAGAAGGCCAACGAGGCGCGCAAGAAGCAGAAGGTCATCGAGATCAAGGAGATCAAGTTCCGCCCCGGAATCGACGACCACGATTACGAGGTGAAGCGCAAGGCCATGATCCGCTTCCTCGGAGAAGGGGACAAGGTGAAGATCACGCTGCGCTTTCGCGGCCGCGAGATGGTCCACCAGGAGCTGGGCGTGGCGCTGCTCGACCGGGTGAAGAGCGATCTGGCCGAGCTGGCCAAGGTCGAGGCTCACCCCCGCCTCGAAGGGCGGCAGATGACCATGGTGATAGCGCCCAAGTGACTTGGGCGCGTCGGGGAAGCTCCCGCTTCCCCGAACCCCATGGGGTCATCGCTCCTTAAGATATTAGAAAGACAATGTGAATCTGGCCGGCTTTGACCTTGCGTGGAGCCGGCCGGACCGCTATAACCCGCCCCCTTAACCCGAGCGGCCACGGCTGTGGGCCCGGCGATTCCGCCGGCAGCCCCGGGCATGCCCAACCGCTCTTCCGACGGCCCAGGCTCAGGAAGCCCCGCCGTCCTCTAAGAACCAGGAGACCCAAATGCCCAAGATGAAGACCAAGTCGGGCGCCAAGAAGCGCTTCAAGGTGACGGCCACGGGCAAGGTGCTCATCGGCCACGGCAACAAGCGCCACAACATGCGCAAGCGCTCCCAGTCGATGAAGCGCAAGGCGCGCGGCACCAAGGCCCTGGCCCACGGCCAGCAGGTCAAGGTTCTGCGCCACTTCCTCCACACTTCCGCCTGAAGCCCGACGAGGAGATCAGACCATGGCACGCGTCAAGCGCGGCGTAACCGGCCACGCCCGTCACAAGAAAATCGTCGACATGGCCAAGGGCTATGTCGGCCGCTCCGGCGAATCCTTCCGCCCGGCCCTGCAGCGCGTCGAGAAGGCGCTGCGCTACGCCTACCGCGACCGCCGCAACAAGAAGCGCGATTTCCGCGCCCTGTGGATCCAGCGCATCAACGCCGGCTCGCGCGAGCTCGGCCTGACCTACGGCAAGCTGATCGACGGCCTGAAGAAGGCCGGCATCGCCGTGGACCGCAAGGTGCTGGCGGAGATCGCCATGAGCGATCCCGATGGCTTTAAGGCGATCGTCGACCAGGCCAAGGCCGCCCTTACCTCCGCCAAGTAAGATTGCCCGCCAGTAAGCGCGGCGCTGAAATCGAAGCGAAGGGGGCCTGGCTATCCGCCAGCCCCCTTTTTCTTTTTGAAGCGCGATTCGAATGACCGACCTGACCGATCTCCTGAGCTCCGCCCGCGCATCCATTGCCGGCGCCGCCGACCCGGCCGCCCTCGACACGGTGCGCATCGAATACCTCGGCAAGAAGGGCAAGCTCACCGAGCTGATGAAGGGGCTCGGCGCCATCGCGCCAGAGAAGCGCAAGGAGCGCGGTGCCGCCCTCAACCAGCTCAAGAACGACATCACCACCGAGCTCGAGAAGCGCACCGAAACCCTCAACGCCGGCGCGCTCGACGCCCGCCTCGCCGCCGAGCGGGTTGACATCACCCTGCCGGCGCGCGCCGCTTCGCTGCCCGAGGGCCGCATCCACCCGATCAGCCAGACCATCGACGAGATCGTCTCGATCTTCGGCGACATGGGCTTCAACGTCGCCGAGGGGCCGGACATCGAGGAGGATTTCTACAATTTCTCGGCGCTCAACATCCCGCCCGAGCATCCGGCGCGCCAGACCCAGGACACGTTCTATCTGAACGTCATGACCACGAGCCCCGGGGCGAGCGAGCCGTCGCCCATGGTCCTGAGGACTCACACGAGCCCGGTGCAGATCCGCACCATGATGTCGCAGAAGCCGCCGATCCGCATCATCGTGCCCGGCCGCACCTACCGCAGCGACCACGACGCCACGCATTCGCCCAACTTCCACCAGGTCGAGGGCCTGGTCATCGACACCTCGACCCATATGGGCCATCTCAAGGGCTGCCTGATCGATTTCGCCCGCACCTTCTTCGACGTGCCCGATCTGCCCCTGCGTTTCCGGCCCAGCCATTTCCCCTTCACCGAGCCCTCGGCCGAGGTCGATATCGGCTGTAGCCGCAAGGGCGGCGAGCTCAAGATCGGCAATTTCGGCGACTGGCTGGAGGTTCTGGGCTGCGGCATGGTGCACCCGAAGGTCATCGCCAATTGCGGCCTCGACCCCGCCGTCTATCAGGGCTTTGCTTTCGGCATGGGGATCGAGCGTATGGCGATGCTCAAATACGGCATCCCCGATTTGCGCACCTTCTACGAGGCCGATCTGCGCTGGCTGAAGCATTACGGCTTCATGCCGGTCGATCTGCCCTCGACCACCGGGGGGCTGGCGCGATGAAGTTCACCCTCGGCTGGCTCAAGACGCATCTCGAGACGAACGCAGCGGTGGGCGAGATCGCCGACAAGCTCACCGCCATCGGCCTGGAGCTCGAAGGCATCGAGGACCGCGCGGCGATCCTTTCCAAATTTGTCGTCGGCTACGTGGTCGAGGCGAAGCAGCATCCCGACGCCGACCGCCTGCGGGTGTGCATCGTGGATAACGGCAAGGAGAAGCTGCAGGTCGTCTGCGGCGCGCCCAACGCGCGATCAGGCATGAAGGGCGTCTTCGCCGCCTCCGGCTCCTACATTCCCGGCAAGGATGTCGAGCTCAAGAAGAGCGTCATCCGCGGCCAGGAATCGAACGGCATGTTGCTGTCGATGATGGAGATGGGGCTCGGTGACGACCATGACGGCATCGTCGATCTGCCGGCGGATGCGCCGGTGGGGGCACCCGCGGCGCAGGTCATGGGGCTCGACGATCCGGTGATCGACATCGCCATCACGCCGAACCGCGCTGACTGTCTCGGCGTGCGCGGCGTGGCCAGGGACCTGGCGGCTTCCGGTCTCGGCACGCTCAAGCCCCGCAAGGTCGAGCCGGTCGCCGGCAAATTCAAATCCCACATCGGCGTGAAGTTCGACTTCCCGGCCGGCACGGAGAACGCCTGCCCCTATTTCGTCGGCCGCCTGATCAAGGGTGTCAAGAACGGCCCCTCGCCGAAATGGCTGCAGGACCGCCTGACGGCCATCGGCCTGCGGCCGATCTCCGCGCTGGTCGACATCACCAACTTCCTCACCTTCGACATCGACCGGCCTCTGCATGTCTTCGATGCCGCGAAGGTGAAGGGCGATCTGACCCTGCGTCTGGCCAAACCGGGCGAAAAGATCCTGGCGCTCAACGGCAAAGAATACACGCTGACCGGTAGCGAGACGGTGATATCAGACAATGCCGGCGTCGAGGCGCTGGGCGGCGTCATCGGCGGCGAGCCCTCCGGCTGCACGGAGGCCACGACCGACGTCTTCGTCGAGGCCGCGCTGTTCGATCCGCTGCGCACCGCGGCCACGGGCCGCAAGCACGAGCTCATCTCCGACGCGCGCTACCGCTTCGAGCGCGGGCTCGACGTGGCAGCCGTGGTCGAGGGCATGGAAGCGGCGACCCGCATGATCCTCGAGCTCTGCGGCGGCGAGCCGTCGGAGCTGGTGATCACCGGCAAGCTGCCGGAGTGGAAGCGTAGCTACACGCTGCGCCACGAGCGGCTGCACGGCCTCGGCGGGCTCGACATCTCCCTTGAAGACGCGGCGGCGATCCTGCAGCGCCTCGGTTTCGCCGTAGCCAAGGACGGCAACAGCCTGAAGGCCGAGCCGCCGTCCTGGCGCGGCGACATCCAGGGCGAGGCCGATCTGGTCGAGGAGGTGGCGCGCATCCGCGGTTACGAGCACATCGCGGCCGTCTCCCTGACGCGCGACGCCGGTGTGGCCAAACCGGCCCTGACCCCGCAGCAGCGCCGGGTGCGCGAGAGCAAGCGCGCCCTGGCGTCGCTGGGCCTGGTCGAGGCAGTCACTTTCTCCTTCATGGCTAGGGAGCAGGCCGCACTCTTCGGCGGCACTTCGGCGGAGCTGCTGCTGGCCAATCCTATCAGCGCCGATCTCGACCGCATGCGGCCGTCGATCCTGCCCAACCTGGTGCTGGCGGCGAAGGGCAACGCCGACCGCGGCTACCCGGACGCAGCCCTGTTCGAGGTCGGCCCGCAATTCTCCGGCCCGAAGCCCGAGGGACAGCAGATTGTCGCGGCCGGCATCCGCGCGGGCAAGACCGGCCCGCGTCACTGGGCAGCGGCGCAGCGCGCCGCCGACGTCTTTGACGCCAAGGGCGATGCGCTGGCCTTGCTCACGGCTTTGGGCCTGTCGACCGAGAACGTCCAGGCGGTGCCCGAGGCGCCGTCCTGGTATCACCCCGGCCGCTCGGGTGCCTTGAAGCTGGGACCCAAGACGGTGATCGCCCATTTCGGCGAGCTGCATCCCGGCGTGCTGGCGAAGCTCGACGCCGAAGGTCCCATAGCGGCGTTCGAGATCTATCTCGATGCGCTGCCTGCACCCAAAGCAAAAGGCTCCAAGGCGCGGCCGATGCTCAGACTCTCGGCGCTGCAGCCGGTCGAACGCGACTTCGCCTTCCTGCTCGATGCCGGGATCGAGTCCGCGAAGGTCATCGCCGCGGTCAAGCAGGCCGGCAAGGAGGTCGCGGAGGCGGCCGTCGCCGCTGTCTCGGTCTTCGACGTCTACCAGGGCAAGGGCGTGCCGGAGGGCAAGAAGTCGCTGGCCATCCAGGTGCGCTTGCAGCCCAAGGACCGCACCCTCACTGACGCCGAGATCGAGGCTATCGGCCAGAAGATCGTCGGCGCGGTCTCAAAGGCGACAGGCGCCAGCCTGCGAAGCTGAGTCTCGCGGTTTCTGCTTTAGCTGTGTAGGATACTCATCCAGAGGTCCCTCATGCATTTCACCATCGAGCACGAACGCGAGGATGACGGGCGCTGGCTGGCCGAGGTGCCGGAACTGCCCGGTGTGCTGGCCTATGGCACGACCGCGAACGAAGCGATGGCTAAGGCTGAGGCTCTTGCTTCACGCGTGATCGTGGAACGGGTTGTGGAGTAGATGATGCGATACCG
>VGEI01000111.1 GCA_016869415.1 Alphaproteobacteria bacterium | reverse complement strand
CGCGGGCGCATTGTGCCGGAGACGGTCAACTGCCGCCGCGGCAGCGGCGATTTCGTACTGGTGAAGCCGGAGCAGATCGACTTCATCGACGTCTCGCCCAAGCAGCTGGTGTCGGTCGCCGCCGCGCTCATCCCGTTCCTCGAGAACGACGACGCGAACCGTGCCCTCATGGGCTCGAACATGCAGCGCCAGGCCGTGCCGCTGATTCGTGCCGAAGCGCCGCTCGTCGGCACCGGCATGGAGTCGGTCGTGGCCCACGATTCGGGTGCGGCGATCGCCGCGCGCCGCGCGGGCGTCATCGACCAGGTCGACGCGACCCGTATCGTCATCCGCGCGACGGAGGAGCAGTCCAGCGCCGCGCCGGGTGTCGACATCTACAACCTGCTGAAGTTCCAGCGCTCGAATCAGAACACCTGCATCACGCAGCGCCCGCTGGTGAAGAAGGGTGACGTGGTTAAAGCCGGCGAGATCATCGCCGACGGCCCGTCGACGCAGTTCGGCGAGCTGGCCCTCGGCCGCAACGCGCTCGTCGCGTTCATGCCGTGGAACGGCTACAACTTCGAAGACTCGATCCTGATCTCGGAGCGTATCGTCTCGGACGACGTCTTCACCTCGATCCATATCGAGGAGTTCGAAGTCATGGCCCGCGACACCAAGCTGGGCCAGGAAGAAATCACCCGCGACATCCCGAACGTCGGCGAAGAGGCTCTCAAGAACCTCGACGAGGCCGGCATCGTCTATATCGGCGCCGAGGTGAAGCCCGGCGACATTCTGGTCGGCAAGGTGACGCCGAAGGGCGAATCGCCGATGACGCCGGAAGAGAAGCTGCTGCGGGCCATTTTCGGCGAGAAGGCTTCGGACGTCCGCGACACCAGCCTGCGGCTGCCGCCTGGCGTCTCGGGCACGATCGTCGAGGTGCGGGTCTTCTCGCGCCGCGGTGTGGAGAAGGACGAGCGCGCGCTCGCCATCGAGCGCGCCGAGATCGAGCGCCTGGCCAAGGACCGTGACGACGAGAAGGCGATTCTGGATCGCAGCCTCGCCGGCCGTCTGCGCGAGCGTCTGCACAACCAGACCGCCGCCGGCGGGCCGAAGAACATGAAGGCTGGCGTCAAGCTGACCAACGAGGTGCTCGACGAGTACACCCCGGGCCAGTGGCGCCAGATCGTGGTCAAGAACGACAAGGCCATGGCCGACATCGAGGCGCTCAAGAAGCAGTACGACGAGAGCGTCCACGCCATCGAGGCTCGCTTCGCCAACAAGGTGGAGAAGCTGCAGCGCGGCGATGAGTTGCCGCCGGGCGTGATGAAGATGGTCAAGGTGTTCGTCGCGGTGAAGCGCAAGCTGCAGCCCGGCGACAAGATGGCCGGCCGTCACGGCAACAAGGGCGTCATCTCGCGCATCATGCCAATCGAGGACATGCCGCACCTCGAGGACGGCACGCCGGTCGACCTGGTGCTCAACCCGTTGGGTGTGCCGAGCCGCATGAACGTCGGACAGATCCTCGAGACGCATCTCGGTTGGGCTTCATCGAGGCTCGGGCGCGAGATCGGCTCGATGCTCGACAAGGTGCACAAGAACGGCAAGGTCGCGGACATCCGAAAGAGTCTGAACCGCGTCTACGGTAAGGACGCCCTGCGCGAGAACGGCGAGGAGGTCACCGACGAGCGTATCCTCGAGATCGCTCATGGCGTCCGCGACGGCATCCCGATGGCTACTCCCGTGTTCGACGGGGCGCGCGAGGATGACATCGTCGAGATGCTGAAGATGGCAAATCTCGAGACCTCGGGTCAGGTGTGGCTGACCGACGGCCGCACGGGCGAGCGCTTCGACCGCGCAGTCACCGTTGGCTACATCTACATGCTCAAGCTGCATCACCTGGTGGACGACAAGATTCACGCCCGCTCGATCGGACCATACAGCCTGGTCACCCAGCAGCCGCTGGGCGGCAAGGCGCAGTTCGGCGGCCAGCGCTTCGGCGAAATGGAGGTGTGGGCCCTCGAGGCCTACGGCTCCGCCTACACGCTGCAGGAAATCCTCACGGTCAAGTCGGACGACGTGTCCGGCCGTACGAAGGTGTACGAGGCTATCGTCCGTGGCGACGACAATTTCGAGGCCGGCATTCCGGAGTCCTTCAACGTGCTGGTGAAGGAACTGCGGTCTCTGGGCCTCAACGTGGAGCTGAACCAGCGGAGCTTCTGACGGGACGGCACCGTTAACCGCCCCTCGTTGGAACCGCTACGCAGGAGAATGTGATGAACCAGGAAGTCGCGAATATCTTCGGCCAGACGCCGGCCCCGCAGACCTTCGATCAGATCAAGATTACGATCGCCAGCCCGGAGCGTATCCGCTCGTGGTCGTTCGGCGAGATCAAGAAGCCAGAGACCATCAACTACCGCACCTTCAAGCCCGAGCGCGACGGCTTGTTCTGCGCCCGCATCTTCGGTCCGATCAAGGACTATGAGTGCTTGTGCGGCAAGTACAAGCGCATGAAGTATCGTGGCATCATCTGCGAGAAGTGCGGTGTCGAGGTGACACTCTCGAAGGTGCGGCGCGAGCGCATGGGCCACATCGAGCTGGCCTCGCCGGTGGCTCATATCTGGTTCCTCAAGTCGCTGCCTAGCCGCATCGGGCTGCTGGTCGACATGACGCTGCGCGACCTGGAGCGCATCCTCTACTTCGAGAACTACGTCGTCACCGAGCCGGGCCTTACCCCGCTCAAGGTCGGCCAGCTGCTCAGCGAGGAGCAGTTCATCAAGGCGCAGGAGGACCACGGGGACGAGAGCTTCAGCGCCATGATCGGCGCCGAAGCACTCAAGAAGATGCTGTCCGAGATCAACCTCGAGGATGAGCGCGAGAAGCTGCGCACTGACCTGAAAGAGACAACTTCGGAGGCCAAGCGCAAGAAATACGTCAAGCGCCTCAAGCTGATCGAGTCCTTCATCGAGTCCGGCAACCGGCCGGAGTGGATGATCCTCGACGTCATCCCGGTGATTCCGCCGGAGCTGCGACCGCTGGTGCCGCTGGATGGTGGCCGCTTCGCCACCTCGGATCTCAACGACCTCTACCGTCGCGTCATCAACCGCAACAACCGCTTGAAGCGGCTGATCGAGCTGCGCGCGCCCGACATCATCGTGCGCAATGAGAAGCGCATGCTGCAGGAGGCGGTTGACGCCCTGTTCGACAACGGCCGCCGCGGCCGCGTCATCACCGGCGCCAACAAGCGGCCGCTGAAGTCGCTGTCCGACATGCTCAAGGGCAAGCAGGGCCGCTTCCGCCAGAACCTGCTCGGCAAGCGTGTCGACTACTCGGGCCGCTCGGTCATCGTTGTCGGTCCGGAGCTCAAGCTCCATCAGTGCGGCCTGCCGAAGAAGATGGCGCTCGAGCTGTTCAAGCCATTCATTTACTCGAAGCTCGAGCTCTACGGCATGGCGACGACGATCAAGGCCGCCAAGCGCATGGTCGAGAAGGAACGCCCGGAGGTATGGGACATCCTCGAGGAGGTCATCCGCGAGCATCCGGTGCTGCTTAACCGTGCGCCGACCCTGCACCGCCTCGGCATCCAGGCCTTCGAGCCGGTGCTGATCGAGGGCAAGGCGATCCAGCTGCATCCGCTGGTGTGCACTGCCTTCAATGCCGACTTCGACGGCGACCAGATGGCCGTCCACGTGCCGCTGTCGCTCGAAGCCCAGCTCGAAGCGCGCGTGCTGATGATGTCAACCAACAACATCCTCAGCCCGGCCAACGGCAAGCCGATCATCGTGCCGTCGCAGGACATCGTGCTTGGCCTCTACTACATGACCATGGAGCGTGAGGGCGAGCCGGGCGAGGGCATGGTGTTCGCCGATCCAGGCGAGATCGATCAGGCGCTGTTCCACGGCAAGGTGACGCTGCACGCCAAGGTGCGGGCGCGTATCAAGACCATGGACAAGGACGGCAAGCTGATCACCCCGGTCGTGCAGACGACCCCGGGCCGCGTGCTGCTCTCGCAGCTTCTGCCGCTGCACATCAACGTGCCCTTCAAGCTGGTCAACCAGTTGCTGACCAAGAAGGAGATCTCCAACGTCATCGACGTGGTGTATCGCCATTGCGGTCAGAAAGAGACGGTGATCTTCGCCGACCGGCTGATGGCGATGGGTTTCCACAACGCCTGCCGCGCCGGCCTGTCCTTCGGCAAGGATGACCTGGTCATCCCGAAGGCCAAGGAGCGGCTGGTGGAAGAGACCAAGACCCGCGTCACCGAATACGAGCAGCAGTACCAGGACGGCCTGATCACCCAGGGCGAGAAGTACAACAAGGTGGTCGATGCTTGGTCGCACTGCACGGACAAGGTCGCTGAGGAGATGATGAAGGAGATCAGCCGCCCGAAGAAGGGTGAGCCGATCAACTCCGTCTACATGATGGCGCATTCCGGTGCGCGCGGCTCGGCGGCGCAGATCAAGCAGCTCGCCGGTATGCGCGGCCTGATGGCCAAGCCGTCGGGTGAGATCATCGAGACGCCGATCATCTCGAACTTCAAGGAAGGCCTCACCGTGCTCGAGTACTTCAACTCGACCCACGGAGCCCGCAAGGGCCTGGCCGACACGGCGCTCAAGACTGCCAACTCGGGCTATCTGACCCGTCGTCTGGTCGACGTGGCGCAAGACGCCATCATCGTCGAGGAGGATTGCGGCACAGAGAAGGGCCTGACTACCAAGGCGGTGGTCGAGGGCGGCGAGGTCATTGCCACACTCGGCGAGCGCATTCTCGGCCGCTCGGCGGCGGTCGACGTGGTCGATCCGCTCAACGGTAACGTGCTGGTCAAGGCCGGTGAGCTGATGGCTGAGGAGGAGGTCGATCGCATCGAGCGCGCCGGCCTCGAGCAGGTGAAGATCCGCTCGGTCCTGACCTGCGAGAGCACCGAGGGCGTGTGCATCAGGTGCTACGGGCGTGATCTCGCCCGGGGCACCATGGTCAACGTCGGCGAGGCTGTCGGCATCATCGCCGCTCAGTCGATCGGCGAGCCGGGCACCCAGCTCACCATGCGCACCTTCCACATTGGTGGTGCCGTGCAGCGTGGCGCCGAGCAGTCTTCGGTCGAGGCGGCCTACGACGCCAAGGTAAAGATCTACAATCGCAACGTCGTCATCAACTCGAGCGGCGTGCCCGTGGTCATGGGCCGCAACTGCGAGGTCATTCTCGTCGACGAGAACGGCCGCGAGCGTGCGCGCCACAAGGTACCGTATGGCGCCAAGCTGCTCGCGGACGAGGGGGCCGAGGTCAAGAAGGGCCACAAGCTCGCCGAGTGGGACCCGTACACCCTGCCGATCATCACCGAGCGTGAGGGTGTCGCCAACTATGTCGACCTCATCGAGGGTATCTCGATGCGCGAGATCATGGACGAGGCGACCGGTATCTCGAACAAGGTGGTCATCGACTGGCGCCAGCAGCCCAAGGGTGCCGAACTGCGCCCGCGGGTCACGCTACGTGACAAGAAAGGCAACGTCCTCAAGCTCGCCAATGGGCTCGAGGCGCGCTACTTCATGTCGGTAGACGCCATTCTCTCGGTCGAGAACGGTGCCGAGGTGAAGGCTGGCGACGTGCTGGCGCGTATCCCGCGTGAATCGTCGAAGACCCGTGACATCACCGGCGGTCTGCCGCGCGTTGCAGAGCTCTTCGAGGCGCGCAAGCCGAAGGACTTCGCGATCATCAGCGAGATCGACGGCCGAGTCGAGTTCGGCAAGGACTACAAGACCAAGCGGCGCATCCTTGTTCGTCCGGTGGACGAGAGCCAGCCCCCGGTCGAGTATCTGATTCCGAAGGGCAAGCACATCAGCGTGCAGGAAGGCGACTTCGTGCAGCGTGGCGACTTGCTGATGGACGGCAACCCGGTGCCGCACGACATCCTGCGCGTGCTTGGTGTCGAGGCGCTGGCCACCTATCTCTGCAACGAGATCCAGGAGGTCTACCGGTTGCAGGGCGTGAAGATCAACGACAAGCACATCGAGGTGATCGTCCGCCAGATGCTGCAGAAGGTGGAGATCGACGACCCCGGCGAGACGACGTTCCTGGCTGGGGAGCAGGTCGATCGCGATGAGTTCGAGCATGCCAACAACAAGGCGGCGGCCGAGAACTATCGGCCGGCGACCGCCAAAGCGGTGCTGCAGGGCATCACCAAGGCGAGCCTGCAGACACGCTCGTTCATCTCGGCGGCTTCGTTCCAGGAGACGACCCGCGTCCTCACCGAGGCCGCGGTGGTCGGCAAGGTCGACAACCTCCAGGGCCTCAAGGAGAACGTGATCGTCGGGCGGCTTATCCCGGCAGGCACGGGCAGCGTCATGGCCCGGCTGCGGCAGATCGCCGCCGAGCGTGATCGCGAGTTCCTGGCCGCCAAGAAGGACGACGGCGAGGCTCCTGCCGAGGAGGCCGAGGCCAGTGAGAAGCCGAGGGCCATCGCCGGTGGCCGCCGGCGGATCAAGGCCTAGGACGCATAGCTGCCTTACGCTGAGTGTCTGGCAACGGCCGCTCCCGTCCCCGGGAGCGGCCGTTCGGCCATCTGTAGTAAGTCACTGATTATTAATGCTAAAAAGACAACCCTGAGGCCGGGGCGTAAGACCTTGCCACAGCGCGGTTTTTCTTGACGACCCTACCCCCGGTCCATATATTCCGCGCACCTTTTGGGGGCCGGTAGTCGGACGAGCGTTCCGAGACGCGGCTCCAAGGTGAAATTGACAGCGTTGGCGCCGAACGGATCGGCGCGGTGTTGAGTGCCCGCGGGACGTCCTGTCCTTCGCGACAGGGGCGATTGCCCGTGCGGGCGTTTTGTTTGGCTGCGTTTTCCGCCTCGCGCGGGAGATGTGGCGAGACATGCAGGACGAAGAGAAGGAACGACCCGGAATGCCGACGGTCAACCAGCTGATCCGCCACGGACGCACCGACAAGACGGACCGCAACAAGGTCCCGGCGCTCAGAGGCAGCCCGCAAAAGCGCGGCGTCTGCACGCGCGTCTATACGACGACGCCGAAAAAGCCTAACTCAGCTCTGCGCAAGGTCGCCCGCGTGCGCCTGACCAATGGCTACGAGGTCACCAGCTACATCCCGGGCGAGGGCCACAATCTGCAGGAGCACTCGGTGGTCATGATCCGCGGCGGTCGCGTCAAGGATCTGCCCGGTGTTCGCTATCACATCATCCGCGGCAGCCTCGACACCCAGGGTGTCAAGGACCGCCGGCAGCGCCGTTCGAAATACGGCGCCAAGCGCCCGAAGTAAGGAGGCCGCCGCATGTCACGCCGCCGCGCCGCGCAACGCCGCGAAGTTCTGCCGGATCCGAAATTCGGAGATCTGGTTCTCACTCGCTTCATGAACAGCATGATGTATTCCGGCAAGAAGTCGGTTGCCGAGGGCATCGTCTACGGCGCGCTCGACTTCATCCAGAAGAAGACCGGCCAGGACGCGCTGAAAGTCTTCCACGGCGCGCTGGACAACGTCCGCCCGGCACTCGAGGTCCGCTCGCGTCGCGTCGGCGGTGCCACCTATCAGGTGCCCGTCGAGGTCCGCCAGGATCGCGGTCAGGCGCTGGCCATCCGCTGGATCATCGCCTCGGCGCGTGGCCGCACCGAGCACACCATGACCGAGCGTCTGTCGTCCGAGATTCTGGACGCCGCCAATAACCGCGGCGCCGCGGTGAAGAAGCGCGAAGACACGCATCGCATGGCTGAAGCCAACCGCGCCTTTTCGCACTACCGCTGGTAACGCTCGAACGGAACTCTCGATATGGCTCGCACGACGCCCCTCGATCGCTACCGCAATATCGGCATCATGGCCCACATCGATGCCGGCAAGACGACGACGACCGAGCGCATCCTTTTCTACACCGGCAAGTCCTACAAGATCGGCGAGGTGCACGAAGGCACCGCGACCATGGACTGGATGGAGCAGGAGCAGGAGCGCGGCATTACCATCACCTCGGCCGCGACGACCGCCTTCTGGCGCGACCACCGCATCAACATCATCGACACGCCTGGCCACGTCGACTTCACCATCGAGGTGGAGCGTTCGTTGCGCGTGCTCGACGGGGCGGTGGCGGCATTCGACGGCGTCAACGGTGTCGAGCCGCAGTCAGAGACGGTGTGGCGGCAAGCCGACAAGTACAACGTGCCGCGCGTCTGCTACATCAACAAGATGGACCGCATCGGCGCCGACTTCTATATGTCGGTGGACACGATCGTGGACCGCCTAGGCGCCAAGCCGGTGGTTCTCCAGTTGCCGATCGGCGCGGAAAGCAATTTTATCGGCATCGTCGATCTCGTCCGCATGAAGGGCATCACCTGGAAGGACGAGACGCTGGGTGCTGAGTACATCGTCGGTGACATCCCTGCCGACCTCAAGGACAAGGCAGCGGAGTATCGCGCCAAGCTGGTCGAGGCTGCGGTTGAGATGGATGACACGGCCCTCGAGGCCTATCTCGGCGGCCAGGAACCGGACGAGGCGACTCTCAAGGCTTGCATCCGCAAGGGCACCGTCACCAGCAAGTTCTTCCCCGTGATTTGCGGCTCGTCCTTTAAGAACAAGGGCGTGCAGCCGCTGCTCGATGCGGTCGTCGACTATCTGCCGTCACCGGCGGATGTCGCCGCCGTCCAGGGCACCTCGGTGGACGGCAAGAAGGAGCTCGAGCGTAAGTGCGACGATAGCGAGCCGTTTTCCGGCCTCGCCTTCAAGATCATGACCGACCCGTTCGTCGGCTCTCTGACCTTCGTACGCATCTACTCGGGCGTGCTATCGACGGGCACCGGCGTGCTGAATTCGGTCAAGGACAAGACGGAGCGCATCGGCCGCATGCTGCTGATGCATGCAAATCATCGTGAGGATATCAAGGAGGCCCGTGCGGGCGACATTGTCGCGCTGGCCGGTCTGAAGATGACGACGACTGGCGACACGCTATGCGACGAGGACAAATCGATCGTTCTTGAGCGCATGGAGTTCCCGGACCCCGTCATCGAAGTGGCCGTCGAACCGAAGACCAAGGGGGACCAGGAGAAGATGGGCATGGCGCTGGCGCGCCTGGCCACCGAGGATCCTTCCTTCCGCGTCACCACCGACATCGAATCCGGCCAGACGATCATCAAGGGGATGGGCGAACTTCACCTCGAGATCATCGTCGATCGCATGAAACGTGAGTTCAAGGTCGAAGCCAATGTCGGCGCGCCACAGGTGGCCTATCGCGAGACCATCAGCCGCGTGCTCGAACACGACTACACCCATAAGAAGCAGTCGGGCGGCTCCGGTCAATACGCTCGCGTCAAGATCAAGTACGAGCCACTGGCGCCGGGCGCCGGATACGAGTTCGAGAACGACATCGTTGGCGGCTCGGTGCCCAAGGAATACGTCCCCGGCGTGGTCAAGGGCCTCGACTCGGCCCGCACCACTGGCCCGCTGGCAGGCTTCCCGGTGATCGATTTCAAGGCGACGCTGATCGACGGCGCCTATCATGACGTCGATTCCTCGGCGCTCGCTTTCGAGATCGCCACGCGCGCCAATTTCCGCGAAGCGATCACTAAGGCCGGTCCTAAGCTGCTGGAGCCGGTGATGCGTGTCGAGGTCGTCACTCCAGAAGACTACATG
>VGEI01000110.1 GCA_016869415.1 Alphaproteobacteria bacterium | reverse complement strand
CTGGCGATCGGCGCACGACTTCTGCGACTGCACCCGGGCCAAGGTGCCAGCGGACGCCACGATCATCCTGCACGGCGGCGGGAATTTCGGCGATCTCTACGATCTGCACCAGCCGTTCCGCGAGCGGGTGATCGAGGCGCAAGAAACTCAGCAATTGCGCCGTTTCTTGCGCATCGCGGGTTTGCCTCGGAAGAGTTCGGAAGCGAGGTTGGTTGGGGGACTAGGATTCGAACCTAGATAGCCAGAGTCAGAGTCTGGAGTCCTACCGTTGGACGATCCCCCAGCGGGCCGCGAGGCGCGGCCGGTCGCTAAGTTGGGCGGCTTTTAGCACAGACCGAACGCCTTTGTGTAGCGCCCGTAAAGGCTTCCACGGAGTTAGGGGATGCGCCTTTCGCGGGGGTGGCCGGATATGGTTACATGCCGCGCCTGCGGTCGGAGCCGACCGGGGCAGCCTTCACGCGAAGTTCATACGCCGCCGTTAATTTCTGCCAGCGGACGATCGGTTCGCAGCTTTCGACCGGAGCCTTCGATGAAATCCATCCTCGCGTGTACTGCCATTCTGGCGGCCCTGGCCGGTCCGGCCCTGGCCCAGGAAGGCAAGCTGGTGCTCTACACCAGCCAACCGCAGACCGACGCCCAGCAGACCCTGGATGCCTTCAAGGGCCGGCATCCGCGAGTCGATGTGAGCTTCGTGCGCGACGGCACGCCGCGGGTCATGGCCAAGCTGCGGGCCGAGATCGAGGCCGGCCAGCCGCAAGCCGACGTCCTGCTGATCGCCGACAGCGTCACGATGGAGGCGCTGAAGAAGGAGCGTCGTCTCCTGGCACATGCCGGCGCTGACCTTTCGACTTACCCCCCGGGGATTCACGACCCGGAGAAGACCTGGTTCGCCACCAAGCTGATCACTACGGGCATCGTCTACAACACCAAGGCACCGCTGAAGCCGGCCTCGTGGCTCGACCTGACCCGGCCTGAAGCCAAGGGGCTAGTCGCCATGCCCTCGCCGCTGAACTCGGGTGCGGCGATGATCCACACCGTGACCCTGACCGGGAATCTGCCGCAGTCCTGGGGTTACTATGAGACCCTGCGCAAGAATGGGGCGATGGCCTCGGGCGGCAATGGCGACGTGCTCAAACAGGTGGCGGGCGGCGAGAAGCTCTATGGCATGATCGTGGATTTCATGCCGATCCGCGAGAAGGCCAAGGGCGCTCCCGTGGAGTTCGTCTTTCCGACCGAGGGTGTTTCTGCCGTGACCGAGCCGGTGGCGATCCTGTCGACCACCCGCAACGCCGCCGCGGCGCGCGCCTTTGTCGACTTCCTGGTCTCGCGCGAGGGGCAGGAGCTCGCCGCCCGGCAGGGTTATGTACCCGCGCATCCTGGGGTGAAGCTGCCGGCGGGCTATCCGACGCGCGAGGAGATCAAGCTAATGCGCTTCGATCCGGCGCGTGCTCTCGTCGATGAAACGGCGAACAAGAAGCGGTTCGCCGACATCTTCGAGTGAGCGATATCGGGGCTATACGCGCAGAGGTCAGGCGCGGCCTACCCTCGGGGACGCCGGCGGCGGTAGTCGGCGCCGCCTTCCGGGACGGTTGGGCACTGGTCATCCTGCTGGCCTCCTGCCTGGTGCTGCTCACCCTTCTGCCCACGGGACGGTTGATTAGTGCAGCGCTGACCCGTGCCGGCGAGTTCATGCCCACGGCGGCGTTGGCTGAGATCACCTCGCGGGCGGCACTGCGGGCACTGATCCACTCGCTGGAAACGGGCGTGATGTCGGCCCTATTGGCTCTGGTGCTCGGGCTGGCTGCCGCCCTGGCGATCACCTTGACGGACATCCGCGGCAAGCACGTCTTCTCGTTCCTTTTCGTCCTCTCGATGATGATGGCGCCGCAGGTGGTGGCGCTGGCCTTCATCGCAGCTACCGGCCCGTCATCGCCGTTGCTGAATACGCTGGGCCTGGCGCCGCCGCCCGGCACGCCCAACCCGCTGCGTAGTGCTGGTGGCATCGTCGCCGTGCTGGCCCTGCATCACGCACCCCTGGCTTTCGTCACCCTGCGCGCCGGCTTGCGCCGCATTCCGCGCGAACTGGTCGACGCGGCTGCCGTCGACGGCGCCTCGCGTTGGCATGTCCTCAGCCGCATCATCCTGCCGCTGATGCGTGGGCACATCGCCGCAGCCGGCATCCTGTGCTTCGTGGCGGGCATCGGCAATTTCGGCATCCCGGCGCTGCTCGGCCTGCCGGTCAACTACCTGACACTGCCCACCTTGATCTATCGCCGACTCTCGAGCTTCGGGCCGTCGGTGATCGGCGATGCGGCGGCGGTCAGCCTGCTGTTGATCGTGCTGACCGTCATCGGGCTGCTGGTAGCGCGGCGCCTGACTCCGGCAGGCGAGACCCGGTTGGAACCCGGGGCGAGCCTCGAGGGGCTGTGGAAGATCGGCAGCGGACGCTGGATTTTCCAGGCGGCAATGCTGCTGGCCCTGCTGGTCGTTCTGGTCGTGCCGCTGGCCTCGCTGCTGGCCGCCGCGCTGGTGCCGACCTACGGTGTGGGCCTCGGCTTCAACACCGTGACCTTCGACAATTTCGCCGAGGTTCTGGTGCGCCAGCCGGTGACGGCACGGGCCTTTGTCAACTCGCTGCTCTTTTCGGGGCTGGCCGCCTGTCTCGTGGCGCTGCTGGCTCTGCCGCTGGGTTACGTCCTGGCCCGGCACAGCGGCAGGTGGCGCGGCCTGATCGAGGGGCTGTTCGATATACCGTATGCGCTGCCCGGCGTCGTACTGGCGCTGGCCTGCATCCTGCTGCTGCTCAAGCCGCTGCCGCTGATCGAGATCAGCCTCTACGGTACGCCTTTCATCATCATCTTTGCCTATGTGGCGCGCTTCCTTCCGCTGGCCCTCAAGCCGGTGACGGAGGCGATGTCCCAGCTCGACAACTCGATCGAGGAAGCCGCTTCGGTGTGCGGTGCCGGCCCGTGGCAGCGGCTGCGCCACATCCTGGCGCCGGCAGCGGCACCGACCATGGCCGCCGGCGCGCTGCTCGCCTTCCTCATCGCCTTCAACGAGCTGACGGTCTCCGCGCTGCTCTGGTCGCGCGGCACCGAGACCCTCGGCGTCGTGCTCTTCAGCCTTGAGGAGGCAGGCCTGGTCTCGGCGGCGGCCGCCGTTGCGCTTGCCGCCGTGTCGGTCGTGGCAGCGGTGATGGCCGTCCTCGACCGCATGGCAGGTCTGTTGCCGGCCGAAATCCTGCCCTGGCGCTGAGCGTCTGCGGCAAACCGCCTTCGCAGCGCCTGTCGTCTGTGGTTACATGTGGACGATCAATCATAAAGCATGACCGCGCGGCCTCGGCACGCGGCTGGCATGCGGACGAGGCTTTGACGTGTGATGGAATCCGGGCTCCCGCTTGCGGAACGCGACGGCTCGGCGCCGCGCCAGCGCGACAACGCGGTCTATGCTGCGCTCGACCTCGGCACCAACAATTGCCGGCTGCTGGTCGCCCGGCCGCAGGGGGATTCTTTCCGGGTCATCGATGCCTTCTCGCGCATCGTGCGCTTGGGCGAGCGCCTGGCGACCACCGGCGAGCTCGGCATGTCGGCTATGGACCGCACGGTCGACGCGCTGCGCATCTGCGCCGGCAAGCTCCAGCGCCGGGGTGTCACCTTGTACCGCGGTGTGGCCACTGAGGCTTGCCGGCGGGCGCGCAATGGCGGCGCCTTCGCCGCACGCATAGCCGCCGAGACGGGCCTGACGCTGGAGATCATCGGGACGCGGGAAGAGGCGGACTTGGCGCTCGCCGGCTGTGCCCCGCTGCTCGATCCTTCAATCCCCGGGGCGATCCTCTTCGACATCGGCGGTGGCAGCACCGAGGTCACCTGGTTGAAACGAGCCGCCGCGCGCTGGGAGATGGTCGATTCCATCTCGCTTGCCTTCGGTGTCGTGGTCTTGACCGAGCGGCTCGGCCGTGACCGCGTCGCACCCGGCGCCTACGCGGCACTGGTCGGGGAGGTTGCACAGGCGCTTGCCGCTTTCGAGGCGGCGCAGGACATCGGTGCGCAACTCCTGGCCGGCCAAGTCCAGATGCTGGGGACGTCGGGCACGGTGACCACGCTCTCCGGCATCCGCCAGCAGCTGCCGCGCTATGAGCGCGCCCTGGTCGACGGCTCGTCGCTGGAGTTGGCCGAGATCCGGGCGGTCTGCACCGAGCTGTGCGGGCTCGACTGGCGCGGTCGTGCCGCCCAGCCTTGCATCGGTACCGAGCGCGCCGATCTGGTGCTGGCCGGCTGCGCCATCCTCGAGGGCATCCTCAAGGTCTGGCCGGTTCCGCGGCTGCGCGTCGCCGACCGCGGCTTGCGCGAGGGGATACTTCTCGGCCTGATGCGGGGCGGTCGATGAGGAAGGGTAAGCACGGCGCGCCCGATGGCGGCCGGCGTCTGAAACAGCGGGTGGCCACGGCCAAGGGCCGCTCGCTGTCTTCGGCGAACTGGCTGAAGCGTCAGCTCAACGACCCGTATGTCGCGGAGGCCAAGCGGCGAGGCTATCGCTCGCGTGCCGCCTTCAAGCTCGCCGAGATCGACGACAAACTGAAACTGTTCAAGTCCGGTGCGCGGGTCGTCGATCTGGGCACCGCCCCGGGTGGTTGGGCGCAGGTGGCGGTCGAACGCGGCGCCAAGGTCGTCGGCCTGGATCTCCAGGAAATGGAGCCGATCGCTGGGGCCACTATCCTCATGGGCGATTTCCTTGCCGCAGAAGCGCCAGCCCTGGTGCGCGGCGCGCTCGACGGACCAGTCGACATCGTCCTGTCGGATATGGCGGCGGCGGCCACCGGCCAGACCGATATCGATCATCTGCGCATCATGAATCTGGTGGAGGCGGCGCTGGCCTTCGCCGTCGAGATCCTCAAGCCCGGTGGGGCCTTTGTCGCCAAGATGCTGCAGGGCGGCCAAGAACAGCAATTTCACAACGAACTGCGCAAGCATTTCGCCGTCGTGCGGCGGATCAAGCCGCCCTCCAGCCGCCAGGAATCGGCCGAATTCTTCTTTGTAGCGACGGGGTTTAAGGCCGCAAGCCGATAGCACCGCCAGCGCCGGAGCGGTGCCTTGGAATCGCGCCAACGATGTGTATGATGGCCGGCCACCTCCGAATCCGAGAGTTGGCATGAAGATCCGCGACGCCCTGACCTTTGACGACGTGCTGCTCAAGCCGGCGGCCTCGAGCGTACTGCCCGGCGACTGCGACACCAAGACCCGCCTCACCAACCGCATCGAGCTCGGCATCCCGCTGCTCTCGGCGGCCATGGATACGGTGACCGAAAGCGCGCTGGCCATTGCGCTCGCCCAGGCGGGCGGCATCGGCGTCATTCACCGCAATCTCGACATCGCCGCCCAGGCGACCGAGGTGCGCAAGGTCAAGAAATTCGAATCCGGCATGGTGGTGAACCCCGTGACCATTGGCCCGGAGGCGTCACTGGCCGACGCACTGAGATTGATGGCCGACAACCAGATCTCCGGCGTGCCGGTGGTCGAGCCGGGTTCAGGAAAACTGGTTGGCATCCTGACCAACCGCGACGTGCGCTTCGCCTCCAACCCACGCCAGGCGGTGCGCGAGCTGATGACCAGGGACGAACTGGTCACCGTGCGCGAGGGCGTGTCGCGCGACGAGGCCAAGCGTCTGCTCCACCAGCACCGCATCGAGAAGCTGATCGTGGTCGACGGCGCCTATCGCTGCATCGGCCTGATCACCGTCAAGGACATCGAGAAGGCGCAGCGCTTTCCCCACGCCACCAAGGACGAGAAGGGCCGCCTGCGCGCCGCCGCCGCCACGGGGACGGGCGACAACGGGGTGGCCCGCGCCGAAGCCCTGTTCGATGCCGAAGTCGACATCGTGGTCGTCGACACGGCGCACGGCCATTCGCAGGGCGTGCTGAAGACGGTCGAGCGCGTGCGCCGCCTGTCCAATTACACCCAGATCGTGGCTGGCAACGTGGCGACCGCCGACGGCGCCCAGGCGCTGATCGATGCCGGCGCGGACGCGGTCAAGGTTGGCATCGGCCCGGGCTCGATCTGCACCACGCGCATCGTCGCCGGCGTGGGCGTGCCACAGCTCACAGCGATCCTCGATACGGTCGAGGTGGCCCGCAAGCGCAACGTGCCGGTGATCTCCGACGGCGGCATCAAGTATTCCGGCGATCTCGCCAAGGCGATCGCTGCCGGCGCCGACTGCGCCATGCTCGGCACGCTCTTCGCCGGCACCGACGAGGCGCCCGGCGAGGTCATCCTCTACCAGGGCCGCTCCTACAAAGCCTATCGCGGGATGGGGTCCGTTGGCGCCATGGCGCGCGGCTCGGCCGACCGCTACTTCCAGCAAGACATCAAGGACTCGCTAAAACTGGTGCCCGAAGGTATCGAGGGCCGCGTGCCCTACAAGGGCCCGGTGGCCACGGTCATCCATCAGCTGGTCGGCGGCCTCAAGGCGGCGATGGGCTACACCGGCAACCGCAACATCGCCGAGATGCAGAAGAATTGCGACTTCCTCAAGATCACCTCGGCGGGCCTGCGCGAAAGCCACGTCCACGACGTCGCCATCACCCGTGAGGCGCCGAACTACCGTCCCGACCTCTAGGGCTGCATGACGCCAGGGGCACGCGTTCAGGCGGCGATCGAGATCCTCGACGCCATCGCCGCCGGTGGGGTAGGGCGCGGCCGCTCGCCTGCCGACGCGGTGGTCAACGGCTACGTGCGGGCGCGCCGCTATATCGGCAGCAAGGACCGCGCCGCCATCGCCGGCCTCGTCTACACTGTGCTGCGCCACCGCGCCCAGCTCGACTGGTGGCTGGCCTTCGCCCGCGAGGGAGCGGCGCGCGGCCGCTTCGCCATCGATTCTCGCCGCCGGGTGATCGCCGCCCTGGCCATCGTCGAAGCCTGGCCGGCGCCCGAGTTCGAGGAGAGCTTCGACGGCAGCAAGTTCCGCCCGGCGGCGTTGGAGCAGGGCGAGCGCCACTTGGCCGGGGCGCTCACCGGGCGGAGCCTGGAGCATCCGGAGCAGCCCGATGGCGTGCGCTTCAACACGCCAGACTGGCTGCTGCCGTCATTGCATCAGCGTTTCGGCGACGACTTTGTTCGCGAGATGGCCGCACTCGGCCAACCGGCCGCGGTCGATCTCAGGGTCAACACCCTGAAGACGGATCGCGACGCCGCGCGCAAGGCCCTCGCCGCGGCGGGCGTAACGACTGCGCCGACCTCGCTCTCGCCCGTCGGGCTGCGGGTGGAGGGCCGGCCCAACCTTCCGGCGCTTGCCGCCTTCAAGGACGGCCTCGTCGAGATCCAGGACGAAGGCTCGCAGCTCGCGGCCCTGCTCGTCGGGGCGAAACCCGGCATGCGGGTCTGCGATTTCTGTGCGGGTGCCGGCGGCAAGAGCCTGGCCATGGCAGCGGCGATGCAGAACAAGGGCCACATCGTCGCCTGCGACGTCTCAGGCCCGCGTCTCGAAGGGGCGACCAAGCGCCTGCGGCGCGCCGGTGTGCACAATGTCGAGCGCCGGCATCTTGAGAACGAGCGCGATACCTGGGTGAAGCGCCAGGCCGGCGCCTTCGACCGGGTGCTGATCGACGCACCCTGCAGCGGCACGGGTACCTGGCGGCGCAATCCCGACGCACGCTGGACCTTGACGCCTGGGGATATCGGCGAGCTGCGGGCGCTGCAGGCTCGCATCCTGGGCAGTGCCGCGCGCCTGGTGAAGCCGGGCGGTCGGCTGGTCTATGTCACCTGTTCGCTGCTGCCGGAGGAGAACGAGAGCCAGGTCGAGGCCTTCGTCGCGGCAGCACCGGAGTTCAGGCCGCTGCCGCTTGCCGCCGTGTGGAAGGAAACCCTTGGCACGGCGCCACCCGCAGGCGATCCTTGTCTGCGACTCTCGCCGGCGCGGCAAGGAACGGATGGCTTCTTCGTTGCCGTCCTGGAGCGCGCGGCCAAGCAGGCGGGATAGATGGGGCGTCTCAGCCTGGCGGTCTTGGCGTGTCTGGCCTTTGCCAGCCCGGCCGCGGCGATCCCGGTCGACCTCGAGCTGGTGCTCGCCGTCGACGTCTCGCGCAGCATCGACCCCGAGGAGGCGAAGTTGCAGCGCGAGGGCTATATCGCCGCCCTGCAGCATCCCAGAGTGATCCAGGCGATCCGCTCGGCCCCGCACGGCAAAATCGCCGTCATCTACGTCGAGTGGGCGGGCGTCGACATCCAGTACACGGTGGTGCCGTGGACCCTGATCGACGGCGAGCAGAGTGCCGCGGCTTTCACGCAACGCATTGCGGCGGCGCCCTATCAGGCGCGCAACTGGACGTCGATCAGCGGGGCCATCGACTACTCGGTTCCGCTGTTCGAGAACAACGGCTTCGAGGGCACAAGGCGGGTCATTGACATCTCCGGCGACGGGCGGACGAACCAGGGGCGGCCGAGTGCGGCGGCGCGCGACGACGCCGTCGCCGCCGGAGTCACCATCAACGGCCTGCCGGTGATCAACGAGCGGCTGAATTTCTACCGGCCGCCCGACATGGATCTCGATATCTATTACCGGGATAACGTGATCGGCGGGCCCGGCGCCTTCATGATCGTTGCCGAGAATTTCACCGCCTTTACCGGCGCTGTCCTGTCGAAGCTGATCCGCGAGATCGCCGGCGAGCCTGCGGATACCTCGCTCGCCCAGCGCTGAGCGCAAGACCGGCCGCACGCGCGTCGTCTGACTTATTCCGCCGGCAAAATTTCCCCCGGAAGGCTGGCGGGCCCGGGGAATCGTGCTACTCTGCGACTCACCATGACGACCATCGGATTGGCAACCGAGCGGGCGGCGGTCGGAATCGCCAAGGTCTACGTCGATACGTGGCGTTCCGCCTACGCGGGGCTGCTGCCGAACCGGGTTCTCCTGGGGATGTCTTACGAGCGCCAGGCGCGCGAGTGGTCGTGGGTGATCAAGAGTCGCGCGGAAGTGCAGCCGGTGATCGTGGCGGCCGAGCCCAATCGCGGCATCGTCGGTTTCACCAGCTTCGGCCTGTCGCGCGTCGCCGACCGTCCGCCCGGCGGGCCGTTCTCCAGCCACGGCGAGGCCAATGTCGGCGAGATCTACACGCTCTATGTCCGGCCGGAGTACCAGGAGCGGGGCATCGGCCGCCGCCTGATGGCTGCCGCCTTTGCCACCATGGTGCAGAAAGGCTATGGCCGCAGCTTCCTCTGGGTGCTCAGAGACAACCCGTCGCGCTATTTCTACGAACGCATCGGCGGCCAACCGGTGGCCCAGCGCCGCGAGCGTCTCTGGGGTTGCACGCTCGACGAGACGTGCTATGGGTGGACCGATCTGACCCAGGCGGTCGATCGGCTGGGTTCGTGCGAGACCGGCTGACACCTCTTCGCCAGCTCTTCCTGCCCGAATGCCGCCTGCTTCGTTTCACACAGAAAATGCTCGTCATGCCTGGGCTTGACCCGGGCATCCACGTCTTTACAAGTCCGTGGATGGCCGGCACTTCGGCCGGCCATGACACGTACTCGAATCCGTGACCGATACGATCCTTATTCTCGATTTCGGCAGCCAGGTAACGCAGCTCATCGCCCGCCGCGTGCGCGAAAGCGGCGTCTA
>VGEI01000109.1 GCA_016869415.1 Alphaproteobacteria bacterium | reverse complement strand
TCAATTTGGCTGCCTTGGCTCAGGGTCCAGATGCCGCCGGAGAAAGGCGCGCAGCTCCTGCCAGGACTCCTCTGTAGCGCCCGGGCTGTAGCGGTAGAAGAAGCCGCGCGGCACCCGGCGTCCATGGATGCCGCTTTCCCGGCTGTCGTAGGCGTGCGTAGTGCCGGGATAGAGCTTGTAGGAGATCGGCCGCCCGATCGTTCGCAGCCGATCGACCCGTTCCGTGCACCAGCTCGCCAGGGTCTCGTCGTCGTCAGCCCCGATGAAGATCATGGTCGGGGTCACGATGTCGCTTGGCAGACCTTCGGTGCGAATGCCGCGGCTGTCGAACTCGCTGCCGCTCGTATTGCACCAGGGATAGAACGAGGCGACAGCCCGCAAGCTCGCCGCTTCCGCCGTCATCTGCTGCTGGTATCGCGTGCTGGCCATCCGAAGGGCCACTCCCGCACCGAAGGAGAAGCCGGCGACAGCAATCCGGTCGCGCTGGACCATGGGCATTGTCCGCAGATGCCCCAGGGCGGCGATGGCGTCCGCCATCTGCTCGTCGTAACGCACGGTGGGCGGTCGCAGGCAGTTGGTGGTCACGCCGCGCGGCGTGTTGCTCTCGACCAGCAGGGTGACGTAACCCTCGCGGGTCAGCCTCTCCGCCCAGTCGAAGACATGCGGCTGCATGCCGCCGCAAGTCGGCAGCAGCACGACGGCGGGGAACGGCCCCGTACCCGCGGCAGGGCGGAAGAGCATCGTCTGCTTGAGGTTTGCCGGGCGCCTGAAGCTTTCCGCTTCGGCTGGGAAACTGAGAGCGCCGCTTGGCGGCGGCGCGGCGCAAGCGGCCGCCAGCACGGCCAGTGCTGCCGCAAGGAGCGTCGACGGCAAACGGGGCGTCAGCGAACCGCCTCCGCCAAGCAGGCTAACGAACGCCAGCCCGCCGGATTCTGCGCCGCCGCCTTGCGGGCGTCCTCGGTGGTCGTCTTCCCGCCTCATGATCGTCTTCGCTCACGCCGGGGACGGCCCGGGAACTCTATAACGGCCGCCGCCGGTGCGTGAGCGGATTGACAAGATTTAATTCGCTCGTATACTGAGCGAAATCAATCATGAGCTGCGAGGGAGGCGATACGGTGCGGCCGGCCATGATCGATGACGACCGTACGCCCGGCGGACAGCTGGCCCCCGAGCGTCACGCCCGGCTGCTCGGTCTGCTGCGCTCCGAGATTTTCGCCGACATCCGGGCGCTCAAGGATGCGCTTGGCGTGTCTATCGCCACCATCCGGCGCGATCTGAGCGAGCTGGAGAGCCGCGGCCTGCTCAAGCGAACCCATGGCGGCGCCCTGGTTACCAACCAGGTCACGCGCGACAACGCCGTGTCGGTACGCGAAGTGGTCAACGCCGAGCAGAAAGGCCGTATCGCCGATGCCGCTGCCAAGATGGTGGTGGACGGCGATGCCGTGATGATCGATGGAGGCACGACCTCGCTGCTCGTGGCCCGGCGCCTAGCCGCGAACAGCTCGCTGACTTTCGTCACCAACTGCATCGACGTGCTGTCGACGCTCACTGCCGCCAAGGCGTCCAAGCTCCACTTCATCGGCGGTGAGTATCTCGATATCAATCATTCCTTCGGCGGGCCGCTGGCTGCCGAGCAGGTGCGGCGCTTCAACGTCGATAAGGTCTTTCTCAGCGTCTCCTCGGTCGATCACCGCCGCGGCCTGATCTGCACGGCCAGCCCGCAGGCAGCATGCGTGCAGCAGGCCATGATCGACGTCGCGCAGATGACGGTGGTCGTCGCCGACCACTCGAAGTTCAACCGCACGGCGCTGGCCGTCATCGCCCCGCTCAATCGGGTCGACTACGTGGTAACGGACAGCGCCAGCCGGAGGGAGCTACCCGGCCTGTCGGGCAAGCTCAAGGAAAAGTTCGTCTTCGTCTGAAACGGAGCGCAGGGGAGAGGTCGTTGTCCGGCATTCGCGTCGAGAGCCTGACCAAGGAATGGGGAACCGTTCGGGCCGTGGACGGCATCGGTTTCGAGGCCGGCAGCCCGGAATTCGTCACCCTTCTGGGGCCGTCGGGCTGCGGCAAATCCACCACCCTGCGGCTGATCGCAGGGCTCGAGCAGGCAACGTCAGGCCGTATCGTGATTGCCGGCCGCGATGTGACCGGCCTGCCGGCCTCGAAGCGCAACCTGTCGATGGTCTTCCAGTCCTATGCCCTCTTTCCTCATCTGAGCGTGGCGGACAACATCCTCTTCGGACTGTCGATCCGCGGCGTGCCGAAGGCAGAGCGCAAGCGCCGTCTCTCCGCCGTGGTCGACCTGCTCGGCCTCGGCCGGCTGCTCGACCGCCGGCCCAGCCAGCTTTCGGGCGGCCAGCAGCAGCGCGTGGCGCTGGGCCGGGCGCTGATCGCCGAGACGCCGGTCTGCCTGCTCGACGAGCCGCTTTCCAATCTCGACGCCCAGCTGCGTGCCGAGATGCGTAACGAGATCCGCGGGCTGCAGCAGCGGCTGCGCATCACCATGCTGTTCGTGACCCACGATCAGACCGAGGCGATGAGCATGGCCGATCGCATCATCCTCATGCGCGACGGCAGGATCGAGCAGAACGGCACGCCGGTCGACCTTTACGAACGCCCGGCCTCGACCTTCGTCGCGCGGTTCATCGGCACGCCGCCGATGAACGTGCTTGATCTGACTCCGGTCGACGGCGGACTGGCGATCGCCGGTAGCAGCGGGCCCGCGGTCGCGCCCTCTGGAAGTTCTCCGGCACGGCTCGGCGTGCGCCCCGAGCATATCGGCTTCGCCGAATCGGGCCTCGCGGCCATTGTGCAGAGTGTCGAGTATTTCGGGGCCGACACGATCACCGCCTGCCGGGTCGGCCAACAGCTCATGCTGGTACGCACGCCGGGCCGTCCGGCGCTGACGCCCGGCACGACCACGCATCTGCGCTGGCCGCCGGCCGCCGCTCACCTGTTCGACGCCACCACCGGATTGCGGCGCGACGCGCCGCTGCAACAGCTCAAGCCCGACGCGGCATGAGCCCACAACCCAGAGACGGAGGATGCCATGAACACCTCGAGACGATCGTTTGCCGGGATTGCCCTGGGCGCCATAGCGGGGCTGGCGCTGTCCACCAGCACCGCCTGGGCCCAGACCAAGATCAGCTTCTACTATCCGGTCCAGGTCGGCGGACCGTTGACCCAGGTGATCGACGGCTACGTCACAAAATTCAAGGCGGCGAACCCCGGGATCGACGTCGAGGCGGTCTATTCTGGCAACTACATCGACACGACGACCAAGGCCCTGACCGCCGCCAAAGCGGGGGCGCCGCCGACTATCGCCGTGCTGCTGGCGACGGACATCTACACCTTCCTCGACGAGGATGTCGTGGTGCCGTTCGACGGCTTCATCAAGACCGCTGCCGACCGGGCCTGGCTCGCCGGCTTCATGCCTGCATACCTCAAGAGCGCGCAGGTCGGCGGCAAGCTTTGGTCAATCCCGTTCCAGCGGTCGACCGCGGTGCTCTACTGGAACAAGAAAGCCTTCGCCGAGTCCGGTCTAAACCCTGAGAAATACCCGACGACCTGGGACGAGATGGTCGCCTACGGCAAAGCCGTCATGCGCAAGGATGCTTCGGGCAAGGTGACGCGCTGGGGCGTCGGCATCCCTGGCAACGTGGGCTCCGCCCAGTGGCTGTTCGGCGCGCTGGTCGCGCAGGCCGGCGGCCGGCTGTTCAACGAGAACGGCACCGAGACTTATCTGACCGACCCCAAGGTGGTCGAGGCGCTGCAGTTCTGGGTCGACCTCAACAAGGTGCATGGCGTGCATCCGCCCGGCATCCAGGAATGGGGCACGACGCCGGCCGACTTCCTTGAAGGCCGTATCGCCATGATATGGACGACCACCGGCAACCTGGTGAACATCCGCCGCAACGCGCAGTTCGACTTCGGCGTCGCGCCCTATCCCGGCAAGGTGGCGCCCGCCTCGGTGCTGGGCGGCGGCAACTTCTACATCTTTGCCAAGGCGACGGATGCGCAGAAGGAAGCCGCCTTCCAGTTCGCCAAGTTCATGACCCAGGACGAGCTGCAGGCCGACTGGAACATCCAGACCGGTTACGTGGCGCCGCGTGACGCCACCTGGGAAACGGCGGCGATGAAGAAGTTCGTCTCCGAGGTGCCGGCGGCCGAAGTGGCGCGCAAGCAGATCCCGAACTCGGTGCCGGAGTTCTCGACCTATGAGAACGGGCGGACGACCAAGATCCTCAACGACGCCATCGGGGCGGCGCTGACCGGCGCCAAGACGCCGCAGCGTGCCCTGGCCGACGCACAAACGGAGATCGACCGCATCCTGCGGCCGTATCGCAAGTAGACGGCAGGCCGGCGATCGTCGCCCGGTATCGGTAGGAACGGCGATGAAGACGTCCCGCAACGCGATCTACGGCAGCCTCCTCCTGCTGCCCGCGGCCGTGCTGCTGTGGACATTCACCTATCAGCCGATCTTGGTGACGATCGTCGACAGCCTGTACTCGACGCCGCGCGGGCGGCGGCCGGCACGCTTCATCGGCCTCGACCATTACGAGACGATGATGGCCGATCCGGTCTTTTGGAAATCTCTGGTCAACAACCTGATCTACGCGCTGACGACCATCCCGCTGTCGATCGGCCTGGCGCTCGCCATGGCGCTCCTGGTCAACGCCGGGATCCGCGGGCGGGCGCTGACGCGCATGGCCTACTTCACTCCCACGGTCCTGCCGATGGTGGCGGTGGCCAATATCTGGATGTTCTTCTACACGCCTGACTACGGCCTTCTCGACCAGATGCTGCGGCCCTTCGGGCTAGGCGGCAACAACTGGCTCGGCAGCTCCGAGACTGCGCTCGGCGCCCTGATCGCGATCACGGTCTGGAAGGAGGCAGGTTTCTTCATGATCTTCTACCTCGCCGCCTTGCAGCAGATCTCGCCTGCCTTGATCGAGGCGGCGCAGCTCGAGGGGGCGGCGCCGTCGCAGGTGTTCCGCCGCGTTACCCTGCCTCTGCTGATGCCCACGACGCTGTTCGTCGCCATCAATGCGGTGATCGGCGCTTTCCGGCTGGTCGATCATGTCTTCGCCATGACTAAGGGCGGACCCGACAACGCGACCATGCTGCTGCTCTACTATATCTACCAGGTCGGGTTCTCGTTCTGGGATACCGGCTACGCAGCGGCCCTCACGGTGATCCTGCTCGCGGCTCTGGCGCTCATCGCCATGTTCCAGTTCGGCTACGCCGACCGCCGGGTCCACTACCGATGAAGGCGGCGGAACACCGGGTGACGGGGATCGACGCCACGACGCTAGGCGCCTGGCTCCTGGCGCTTCTCTGGATCCTGCCGCTGCTCTACGCCCTCTTCGCCGCGTTCCACCCGCCCGAGTACGCGACCCGTTTCGATCTGCTCGCGCCGATCACGCTGGACAATTTCCGCCGCGCCTGGAATGCGGCACCCTTCGCGCGTTATTTCTTCAATACCTTCGTTCTCGTCACCTTGATCCTTGCCTGCCAGTTCGTGCTCTGCACACTGGCAGCCTACGCCTTCGTCTGCTTTCCCTTCCGCGGCTCCGAGGTCATCTTCATGCTGGTCCTCATCCAGCTGATGATCATGCCCGAGGCGCTGCTGATCGAGAATTACCGGACACTGTCCCGCCTCGGCCTGCTCGACACCACGTTGGCCATGGGCCTGCCCTATCTCGCTTCGGCCTTCGGCATCTTCCTCTTCCGCCAGACCTTCAAGACCATACCGCGGGAGCTGGAAGAGGCGGCGCATCTCGAGGGCGCCAACGCGCTTCAGGTGCTGCTGCGCGTCTTCGTCCCCCTGGCGAAGCCGATCTACGTCGCCTACGGGCTTGTCGCGGTCAGCTACCACTGGAACAACTTCCTCTGGCCGCTGGTCGTCACCAATTCGGTCGAGACGCGCCCGATCACCGTGGGATTGCAGATCTTCGCCACCGTCGAGCAGGGCATCGATTGGAGCCTGGTCACCGCAGCCACCCTTCTCTCGGTGGCGCCGCTGCTCGTCGCTTTCCTCATCTTCCAGCGCCAGTTCGTTCAGAGCTTCATGCGCGCCGGCATCCGTTGACTTCGCTGGGAACCGTCGCGATGCATAAGACAGTCGAAACCATTGCGCACGAAGCAGGCGAACTTGCCCTCGACCATTTCCGGCAGTTACCCTCCCTGGCCGTCGAATCCAAGGGACCTCTGGATCTGGTGACGCGGGCCGATCGCGAGGTCGAGAGTTTCATCACCGGGCGCCTGCGGGCTGCCTTTCCGGGCGACGGAATATACGGCGAGGAGGGAGCCAGCGTGCGCCAGACCACCGGCCGCACCTGGGTCATCGACCCGATCGACGGGACTTTCAATTTCGTCCGGGGCGGCGATCAATGGGCGGTCTCGATCGGCCTGTACGAGAGCGGCGCGCCGAGCTTCGGCGTCATTCATGCGCCGGTACGGCGTGAAACGGATCACGGCGGTGCCGGCAAGGCCGCGACGCTCAACGGTGTGCCGCTCGCTTCCCGTTCGGGCCTGGACCGCCAGCGCGCCGCCGTCGGAGTCGGCTTTCATCCGACCGTCCCAACCGAAATCCGCCTGGAGGCGTTGCGCTGTATCATCGACGATCTCGGAATGTCGTTTCGCTGCTGCGGCTCGGCGACGATTTCGCTGCTGGAGGTGGCGCGTGGCCAGGTCGACGGCTATCTCGGCTTCGGCGAATCGACGTGGGACGTCATGGCGGCGATGCCTGTACTGCACCTGTTGAACGTGGACAACACTGTCGACTGGAGGGTGACTCCGCTCTCGGCCAAGCTGAACTTTGCCTGCGGAACGCCCGACTTTCTCGATGCAATCCGCCCGATCCTGACGCGCGCCACGGCTCTTGCCGGCTGATCTGCCGCATCAGCCCTTCGCCTGCTTCTGTGCCGCCGCCTTGCGGGCGTTTCCGGTGATGGTCGTCCAGTCGCGCGCCCGGATCATATCCGCGGTGGCCACCCAGGCGCTCCCGTAGCACGGCACGTTGGGCAGAGCGAGGAAGCTCGGCCCGTCGGCCAGGCCGATGCCGCCGGTCGGGCAGAAAACCACGTCGGCGAAGACCGGCACGTAGTTCTTGAGCGCGTCGAGCCCGCCCATGGCCTTGGCCGGAAAGAACTTGAGCGCGGTGAAGCCGCGCTCGCGCGCCGCCATGATCTCCGACGGCGTCACGGCGCCGGGCAGCAGCGGGAACTCCGCCGCCCGCGCCGCCTCGGAGACGGAGATGGTGAAGCCGGGACTGACGCCGAAACGCGCCCCGGCCTTGCGGGCCCGCGTCACGTCGGCGGGGGCGAGCAGCGTGCCGGCACCGACCACGATCCCCGGCACCTGCGCTGATATGGCGTGGATGGCGTCGAGGGCCTGCGGCGTGCGCAGGGTCACCTCGACCGAGCGCAGGCCGCCGGCCAGCAGGGCACGGGCGAGTGCCGGTCCGTCGGCCGCCTCCTCGATGGTGACCACGGGAATGAAGGGGCCGAGCCCCATGACATCGCGTGCCGTGGCGATCTTCGGGGCCGTCGCCGTGCCGTCCATGGGATTCTCCATCGGGAGCCGGACGCGACAGCCCGCGTCCTGCTCTCTTTTAGCGGCCCAGCTCCCCGCGCACCAGCGCCGCGCCGGCGGCCAGCGCCCGCAGCTTGGCCGCTGCGACCTCGCGCGGCATGGGCGCCATGCCGCAATTGGTGCAGGGATAGAGCTTCTCGGGCGCTACGTATTTCATCGCCGCGCGGATGGCGCCGGCCACCTCGTCGGGCGTCTCGACGGCGTTCGAGGCGATGTCGATGGCGCCGACCAGCACGTCCTTGCCCTTGAGCAGACCCATGAGCTCGAGCGGCACCTTCGAATGGATCGATTCGAGCGAGACCTGGGCGATGCTGCTCCGGGCCAGCAGCGGAAAGACGGATTCGTACTGGCGCCACTGGCTGCCCAGCGTCTCTTTCCAGTCGGTGTTGGCCTTGATGCCGTAGCCGTAGCAGATATGCACGGCGGTGGTGGCCTTGAGCCCGCTGGCGGCGCGCTCCAGCGCCGCAATGCCCCACTCGGCGACCTCGTCGGCATAGACGTTGAAGGCCGGCTCGTCGAACTGGATGAATTCGACGCCGGCGGCGTCGAGATCCCTGGCCTCCTGGTTGAGTGCCTCGGCGAAGGCCATGGCCATCGCGCCACGGTCCCGGTAGTGCTCGTCGGCCAGGGTGTCGACGATGGTCATCGGACCCGGCAGGGTGAATTTCAGGGCGTGCTTGGTGTTGGCCCGGGCGAAGCGCACTTCGTCGCCGTGCACCGAGCCGCTGCGCCGCACAGGGCCGGTGACCGTGGGGCAGACCGCCTTGTAGCGGTCCTTGCGGATGCCGATGGTCTGGCGCTTCTGGAAGTCGATGCCGGCGACCTTCTCGAGGAAGCCATGGACGAAATGCTGGCGCGGCTGCTCACCGTCGGTGACGATGTCGATGCCAGCACTTTCCTGGAGCTTGAGTGCTGCCAGGATAGCGTCGCGCTTGCCCTCGGCCAGGGCCGCTCCTTCCAGCCGCCAGCCCGGCCACAGCTTCTCCGTCTCGGCCAGCCAGCCCGGCTTAGGCAGGCTGCCGGCGATGGTGGTGCGCAGCATGCTCTAGGCGGCGCGCCGATTCTTAGAGGAGGGGCGGCGGCCGTTGGCCTTGCGAACGGTAGCCTTCTTCTTCGTCCCGCGCTTGATCGCCGTGCCCATGGAGGCGCCACGGGCGGTCAGCTTCTTGAGCTTGGCCGTGTGGTAGTTGAGCTCGACGGTGACGCCGTTCGGATCGTTGAGGAATATCTGATGCAGGAAGCCGCCGGCCTGGATGCGCTCCTTGTAGGGCATCTTCCTGGCCTCGAGGTGCTTCTTCATGCCCTCGACGTTGGTGGCGCCGAAGGCCACGTGGTCGACCGCCCCCGTGCCCGGCTGGGCACCGTTACTGACGCTCGGCACGTTAACCTCGCCGCGGATGGCGATGGGATTGTCCAGCGGTACCAGATGCACGACCGGAATCTTGCCGCAATAGAGCCAGTAACCTGCGAAATCCAAAGGCGGCCGGGGGCCGACCTTGAGGCCGCAGATGTCGCGGTAGAAGTCGCGCGTCGCCTCCATGTCGAGGCTGCGGATGGTGTAGTGCTCCAGCTTTTCGAGCGGCATGGTTTCCTCCTGAGATGGCGCCTATTTTAGCGCAGATGACTTGCTTCGCCAGTCCCCACCAGCTGCGCTACCGAGCCCTCGCCCCGCGCCTCGCGGGCCCGCTGCGGCTCGACGAATCCTACCGGCTCTGCCACCTGCCGCTGATCGACCCCGCCCATCCCGAGGTCATCGCCAGAAGGGGCGAGTACACCATGGGCTGGTTCCCAACGGCGAGCTACGCCCTCATCGTGCCGGTCGACGCCGAGGCGCTCGATTTCAGCCCCCGCTACCGGCAGATGATCGCCGCCCTGCGCGCCGCCCCTTTTGGCGGCAAGATCGACTGGGCGATGAGCGAGCGCCGGCGCCCGGTGCTGCACGCCACCCTGCGCAGCCACCTGCACGACCAGCACGGCGACGCCGCCATCCGCCAGCTCGCCGCGCGCCTGCGCAGGCAGCGGCGGTTCCGCGCCCGCCTGCTCGGCCCCTGGATGGGCGACAAGAATCACGGGCG
>VGEI01000108.1 GCA_016869415.1 Alphaproteobacteria bacterium | reverse complement strand
TCACATGACTGATATCGCAAGCCTTTGAAACCGTGGCAGCCTCGATTCTCAATTGCCGCGAAAAATCAGCTATTCATGATCGCTGTGAATAAGGCGGGCTAGAGGCTTTCCTGCCGTTCTTTCTCGGCTTGCCCGGGTATGGAGCGCCTCGAGCGGCGACAGGAGGGCGACGACCGCTGGCCGGAAAGCGCGAAATCGAATTGGTCTGGCCGCTTTGACGATTGCCCGACAGACGCTTAAATTAATCCACAAGCAACGGGCTGAACGCCCCACCGCCTCGTCTTCAGGGAAAGAAACGCCGTATGGCCAATGACATGGACTCCAAGTTTAGCCATAAACTTGAAGAGGACGCACTGAGCTTCCACGCCAAGGGGCAGCCGGGAAAAATCGCCCTCGCCCCGACCAAGCCGCTGACCACACAACGCGACCTGACCCTCGCCTACTCGCCGGGCGTTGCCTGGCCCTGCCTGCACATCGCCAAGAATCCAGACCTGGCTTACGACTACACGGCCAAGGGCAACGTGGTGGCCGTGATCTCCAACGGCACGGCGGTGCTGGGGCTGGGCGACATCGGCGCCCTGGCCGCCAAGCCGGTCATGGAAGGCAAAGCCTGCCTGTTCAAGCGCTTTGCCGATGTCGACGCCTTCGACATCGAGGTCGACACTAGGAATGTCGACGAGTTCGTCAACTGCGTGCGCTTCATCGGCAAGGCTTTCGGCGGCATCAATCTCGAGGACATCAAGGCGCCGGAGTGCTTCATCATCGAGCAGCGGCTGCGCGAATTGCTCGACATACCGGTCTTCCACGACGACCAGCACGGCACGGCCATCGTGGCCACGGCCGGGATGATCAACGCGCTGCACCTCACCGGCCGCGACCTGAAGAAGATCAAGATGGTGGTCAATGGCGCCGGGGCGGCGTCGATTGCCTGCGTCGAGCTGCTCAAGCGCATGGGTCTGCCGCACGACCAGGTGATCCTCTGCGACACCAAGGGCGTCATTTATCAGGGCCGCACCGAGGCAATGAACCAGTGGAAGTCGGCGCACGCCGCCCCCACCAAGGCGCGCACTCTCGAAGAGGCGATGGTGGGCGCCGACGTGTTCTTCGGCCTGTCGGCCAAGGGTGCTGTGACCCAGGCTATGGTCAAATCGATGGCGGCCAAGCCGATCATCTTCGCCATGGCCAATCCCGATCCCGAGATCACGCCGGAAGATGTACGCCTGGTGCGCTCCGACGCCATCATCGCCACCGGCCGCTCCGACTATCCCAACCAGGTCAACAACGTCCTCGGTTTCCCCTACATCTTCCGCGGCGCGCTCGACGTGCGCGCCAGCACGATCAACGACGAGATGAAGATTGCCGCCGCCGAGGCGCTAGCCTCGCTGGCGCGCGAGGAGGTACCGGACGAGGTCGATGCGGCGTATTCGGGCAAGCATCTGCGCTATGGCCCCGACTACATCATCCCTGCCCCCTTCGATCCGCGGCTGATCTCCGTGGTACCGGCGGCAGTGGCCAGGGCGGCCATCGACTCCGGCGTGGCCCGCCGGCGCATCCCCGACATGCCTGCCTACAAGCGGCAGCTGGCCTCGCGCCGCGATCCCACGGCCGCTGCGCTGCAGCTCATTTTCGAGGCGGTGCGCGCCAACCCGCGTCGCGTGGTCTTCGCGGAGGGTGAGGAGGAGAAGGTCATCCGTGCCGCAATCAACTTCCGCGATGCCGGCTACGGCAAGCCGGTGCTCATCGGCCGCGAAGATCGCATCGCCCAAACCATGGAGGCGATCGGTTTCGGCAAGAACGTCGCCGGGCTGGAGATCCACAACGCTCGCCTGTCGAACGACAACCGGCGCTACGCCGACTTCCTTTACGACCGGCTGAAACGCCAAGGCTACCTGTGGCGTGACTGTCAGCGCATGATCAACCAGGATCGCAATGTCTTCGCCGCTGCCATGGTCGCCCGCGGCGACGCCGATGCGCTGGTGACGGGCGTCACCCGCGGCTACTACGTCGCCTTGGACGAGATTCGCCGTGCCATCGATCCTGCCCCCGGCCAGCGCCTGATCGGCGTGTCGATCATGCTGACCAAGGGCGGCACCGCGTTCGTCGCCGACACCACGGTAACCGAGCTGCCGACGCCGCGCGACATGGCGGAGACGGCGGTAATGGTCGCCGGTCTTGCCCGGCGGTTGGGGCATGTACCGCGCGTCGCCATGTTATCCTTCTCGAACTTCGGCAATCCGGTGCGCGAGCTGGCGCTGACGGTGCGCGAGGCGGCGGTCGAGCTTGACCGTATGAAGGCGGCTGGACGCGGCGGCATCGATTTCGAGTACGACGGCGAGATGTCGGCCGAAGTGGCCCTCGATCGCAACCTGATGAAGAGCATGTATCCGTTCTGCCGCCTGTCCGGGCCAGCGAACGTGCTGGTCATGCCGGGGCTGCACTCCGCGAACATCACCAGCCAGGTGATGGAGAAGCTCGGCGGCGGCACGGTGATCGGGCCTCTGCTGGTCGGCCTGTCGAAACCGGCGCAGATCGTGACACTCGGCGCCACGGTTGCCGATCTCGTCAATACGGCAGCGCTCGCCGCATACGACGCGATCCCGGCGAAGCGCTGACTTCAGGGCACGCGCAGGGGCAGTGGCGGTAGGCCAGGAATCCCGCTACACCCCGGCCGTGGCTGAAACGCGACTGCCGGCAAGCGCCGTTCCCCTGCGCCGCCTCATTCGGGCGTCCAGCGCAGTCGCGGCTCCCGGCGCCCTAGTTCTCCTGGCACTGGTCGGCTATGCAGGACTTAGTCCCGGCGCGGCACTGGCCGCGTTCTCCGCTCTCACCGTGTTGATTGTCCTTGTCGTACGACGGCACCTCGCCGGACTCGAGACCGTCCGGCGCCAGGTCGACGGCTTCGTGCGCGACGAGAAGCACGGTATTATAGCCCCGCCCGACACAGCCCTGGGCTTGGCCGAGGCAGTCGCGGACCTTGATCGGCGCTGGGCCCGCCATAGCGGGGCGCTGCGGGCAGCGTCCGCCGCTAACGAGGTAATTCTCGAGGCGATTCCCGAGCCGCTGATCCTGGTCGACCGCGGAGGCCGCGTCGCGCGCGCCAATGCGGCGGCCCGTGCGCTGTTCGGCGAGTCGGCTGCCGGCCGCGATCTCGACACCGTGCTGCGCTATCCTGACGTGCTCGAAGCCGCCGGAGAGTATCTGGCGGGAGCGCCAAGTGCCGCCACAGTCGATATCGCATGGCCGGGTCCCCCGGAGCGGCATTTCGCCGCACGCCTGGCGCGGCTGCCGGAGGCGCAGGGCACCGGCGGCGGGCCGGCCATCCTGCTGGTATTGCACGACGTCACCACACTAAAGCGCGCGGAGCGCATGCGCGCCGATTTCGTTGCCAACGTCAGTCACGAGCTCCGCACACCGCTCTCGGCGCTGTTGGGCTTCACGGAGACGCTACAGGGTGCCGCACGCGACGACGCGCCGGCACGTGAGCGTTTCCTCGGCATTATGCATGAGCAGGCGCAGCGCATGACGCGGCTGGTACGTGATCTGCTGTCCCTCTCGCGCATCGAGGAGCTGGAGCACACGCCGCCGACCGAAAGCGTAGACATCGGCCGGGTTCTGGGCAGCGTCATCGACACGCTGGACCTGCAGGCCAAGGCCAGGAATACGACCATCGAGACAGACGTGGCTGCGGATGTCGCACCGGTGATCGGCGACGGTGACCAGCTGGCGCAGGTCTTCCAGAACCTGATCGACAACGCCATCAAATACGGCCGGCCGGGGGGAACTGTGCGCGTCGTCGGCCGGCTGTCCGCGGCCGCACCCGCGCGGGTCGTCAGCCTGTTGCGCGGCGCTGCGGCAGCACGCTGGGTGTCAGTGGCGATCGCCGACGATGGCGAAGGCATTCCGCACGAGCATCTGCCGCGGCTGACAGAGCGCTTCTACCGTGTCGACGCGGCACGCTCGCGCCAGCTAGGCGGTACCGGCCTCGGCTTGGCCATCGTCAAGCACATCCTCAACCGCCATCGCGGCGGAGTCGCCATCTCAAGTGAACTTGGCAAGGGCTCAGTCTTCACCGTCTGGCTGCCGGCCACCGATATCGCAAAGCCTTAAGGCAAATGAGATAAAGAGAGATATCCCAGACCGCCCCGGAGCGTCATAAAACCATCACACGTCCGTAGCATAAGTGTCCCGTCAGACGACTAGCGTCCGCGGTCTTGGGGGCATGAGCCCCCGCCCCTCTCCCTTGCTACGGAGTGTGACGATGCTCAAGAGAATTCTGGCTGCCGCGGCCGTCGCGACCCTTCTATCCGCGCCTGCAGGCGCCCAGCAGATCGACGGTGCCGGCGCCACCTTCCCCTATCCGCTCTACGCCAAGTGGGCCGAGGCATTTAATGGCCAGGCCGGCATCAAGGTGAACTACCAGTCGATCGGCTCGGGCGGCGGCATCAAGCAGATCAAAAGCAAGACCGTCGACTTCGGTGCCACCGACATGCCGCTGCCGGCCGATGAGCTGAAGGAATCGGGCCTCGTCCAGTTTCCCATGGTGATAGGCGGCGTCGTGCCGGTGGTCAACATCCGGGGCATCGAGCCGGGCCGGCTCAAGCTGACCGGGCCGGTCCTTGCCGACATCTTTTTCGGCAAAATCACCAAGTGGAACGACAAACCGCTCGTCGATCTCAATCCAGGCCTCGCCCTACCGAACCAAGCCATCGCCGTGGTGCACCGTTCGGACGGTTCGGGCACGACCTTCATCTTCGCCGAGTACTTGTCCAAGGTGAGCCCGGAGTGGAAGGAGAAGGTCGGTGCTAGCACCTCGATCAAGTGGCCAACCGGCCTCGGTGGCAAGGGCAATGAAGGTGTCGCCGTCACCACGCAGCGCACCAACGGCGCCATCGGCTATGTCGAGTATGCCTATGCCAAACAGAACAAGATGGCCCACGCCCTGATGCGCAACCGCGATGGTGAGTTCGTCGCCCCCGACAGCGAGAGCTTCCAGTCGGCCGCCGCCTCCGCCGAGTGGGAGAAGGCGCCCGGCTTCAACCTGCTACTCACCGACCAGCCTGGCAAGAAGAGCTGGCCGATTACTGGCGCCACCTTCATCCTGATGTACCAGAAGACTGACAAGGTCAACGCCAGCAGGCAGGTTTTGCAGTTCCTCGATTGGTCGTACAAGAACGGCGGCGCGATAGCCGACAGCCTCGACTACGTGCCGATGCCGCCCAAGGTCGTGCAGATGGTGCAGCAGACTTGGCGCACGATCACCGGACCTGACGGCAAGCCAGTCTGGGTCGGCGCCGCGGGGATGTAAGCCTGAGTTCTTCGCCTCAACACCGACAGCGAAGGAAGGGCGGCCTCACGCCGCCCTTCCGGCTCTGCGCATGACTGGCATCGCCGCCAGCAGTGGCTTCGAGGCGCGCATTGGCTACTGGGCTCGCAGCCAGAAGCGCTACGACACCGCCTTCCGCCTCGGCACAGCGCTCTTTGCGCTGCTGGTGCTCGTCCTACTCGGCGGCGTAATCGTCGCCCTGGTGGATGGAGCTGCGCCGGCACTCGCGAAGTTCAAGCTGGGCTTCCTGGTTACCGAGGAATGGAACCCGGTCACCGACGAGTTCGGCGCGCTAGCGCCGATCTACGGCACCCTTGTCACCTCAGCCATCGCCATGCTGATCGCTGTACCGATCAGCTTCGGCATTGCGCTGTTCATCACCGAGCTCTGTCCTCCCTGGCTCAAGCGGCCGATCGGCACGGCGATCGAACTGCTTGCCGGCATCCCCAGCATCATCTACGGCATCTGGGGCCTATTCGTACTCGCTCCCCTGCTGCAAGAGACCGCCCAGCCGCTCCTCATCGAGTCGCTTGGCAGCCTGCCAGGCGTCGGTTTCCTCTTCGCCGGCCCACCGCTGGGAATCGGCGTGTTCACCGCCGGCCTCATCCTCGCGATCATGGTGCTGCCCTTCATCGCCTCTGTGATGCGCGACGTCTTCGAGGCCGTGCCGGCCCTGCTTAAAGAATCGGCCTACGGCCTCGGCGCCACCACCTGGGAGGTAGTGTGGAGCGTCGTCCTGCCCTACACGCGCAGCGGCATGATGGGCGGCATCATGCTCGGCCTCGGCCGGGCGCTAGGAGAGACGATGGCCGTGACCTTCGTCATCGGCAATGCTCACCGCATTCACGCGTCGTTGTTCGCCCCTGGCACCACAATCTCGGCCGCCCTCGCCAACGAGTTCGCAGAGGCGACAACGGACATCTATCTCTCGTCGCTGGTCGCGCTCGGCCTGATCCTTTTCCTCATCACCTTCAGCGTGCTTGTGCTGGCCAAGCTCATGCTACAGCGCCTGCAACGCGGCCTGGGAACATGACTCCGTGACACGCTACCAGCGCCGTAAGCTCGCCAATCAGGTGGCACTCGGCCTCTCTCTCGCCGCCACGGTGTGCGGCCTAGCTTGGCTGGCTGCCATTCTCATCACGCTGCTGACCCAAGGCCTCAGCGCGCTCACCGCCGATCTGTTTACCCAGATGACGCCGCCACCGGGCAGCCGCGGCGGCCTGCTCAACGCCATCTATGGCAGCTTCATCATGACGGCCCTGGCGACCCTGATCGGCACGCCGGTTGGTATCCTGGCCGGCACCTATCTCGCCGAGTACAGCCGTGGCAGCCGGCTGGCCGAGGTGATCCGCTTCATCAACGACATCCTGTTGAGCGCTCCTTCGATCATCGTCGGCCTGTTCGTCTACGAGATTGTGGTCGTCCGTGTCGGCCATTTCTCCGGCTGGGCCGGCGCCCTCGCACTCGCCATCATCGTGGTACCGGTGGTGGTGCGTACCACCGAGGATATGCTGCGCCTCGTCCCAGATTCTCTGCGCGAGGCTGCAGCAGCGCTGGGCGCGCCAAAATGGCGCGCCGTGGTGCAAATCTCCTATCGTGCGGCGCTGCAGGGCATCGTCACCGGCATCATGCTCGCGGTGGCTCGGATCAGCGGCGAGACGGCCCCCCTGCTCTTCACGGCACTTAACAACCAGTTCTGGAGCACGGACCTCAACGCGCCGATGGCCAATCTGCCTGTTGTGATCTTCCAGTTCGCGCTGAGCCCCTACAGCGACTGGCAGTCGCTCGCCTGGGGTGGCGCCCTGCTGATCACCTTCGTCATTCTCACCCTAAACATCGGCGCTCGCGTCATCGCTAGCTGGAGCACTGTGAAGAGATGACCGCTATTCTCTCTCCCGCTCGTCCCAGCGATGCCCTGCCGCCGCTCGCCCGTCCTGCTGTGCCGCCAGCGGGCCACGCGCCCGGTGCCGTGCCTGACCCAGCGGTCAAGGCCGATATCCGCAACGTCCGCTTCTTCTATAAGAAGTTCGAGGCGATCAAGAATATCTCGCTGCCGCTCTACGACCGGCGTGTCACGGCGTTCATCGGTCCCTCGGGCTGCGGCAAATCTACACTGCTGCGCATGCTCAACCGCATCTACACGCTTTACCCCGAGCAGCGCGCCGAGGGCGAGATCCTGATCGACGGCCGCAACGCTCTGGCCGCCGACTACGACATCAACCTGCTGCGCGCCAAGGTCGGCATGGTCTTCCAGAAGCCGACGCCCTTCCCGATGTCGATCTACGACAACATCGCGTTCGGTATCCGGCTCTATGAGAAGCCGCCTGCGGCCGAACTCGATGTACGCGTCGAGGAAGCGTTGCAGCGTGCCGCCCTGTGGAACGAGGTCAAAGACAAGTTACGGCAGAGCGGTTTAGGCCTGTCCGGCGGCCAGCAGCAGCGGCTGTGCATTGCGCGGGCTATCGCCCTACGGCCGGAGATCCTGCTACTCGACGAACCGGCCTCGGCGCTCGATCCGATCTCGACCTCCAAGATCGAGGATCTGATCCACGAGCTGCGCTCCGACTACTGCATCGCCATCGTCACCCACAACATGCAGCAGGCGGCGCGCACTGCCGACTACACGGCCTTCATGTACTTGGGCGAGCTCGTCGAGTACGACGAGACGGCGACAATCTTCACCAAGCCCGGCAAGAAACAGACTGAGGACTACGTCACCGGCAGGTTCGGCTGACGGCTGAGGAGAACCGGGATATGCCGATGCAACACACGGCCAAGACCTTCGACGAGGAGCTCAAGCGCCTGCAGAGCCTGATCGCCCGCATGGGCGGTCTCGCTGAGCAGCAACTCGCCGACGCCATCCAAGCCGTCGCCGACCGCGACACCGAGCGCGCCTCGGCCACTGTGCGCGGCGACCAGAAGGTGGACGACCTGGAGCGCGAGGTCGACGACCTGGTCGTGCATATCATGGCCCTGCGGCAGCCGGTCGCGGTCGATCTGCGCGCCATCCTATCGGCGCTCAAGATCAGTGCCGACCTCGAGCGCGTCGCGGACTATGCGGCAAACGTCGCCAAGCGGGCCATCGCGCTCAACCAGCTGGCACCGGTGCGCCCGGTTCACGCCATCCCGCGCATGGGCCAGGTGGTCAAGGAAATGATCAAAGACGTGCTCGACGCCTACGTGAACGGCGACGTGCCCAGGGCCGTGCGCGTATGGAGCCGTGACGAGGAACTCGACGAGATGTATTCGAGCCTGTTCCGCGAGCTGCTGACCTATATGATGGAGGACGCGCGTAACATTACCGCCTCCACCCACCTGCTGTTCATCGCCAAGAACATCGAGCGCATCGGGGACCACGCCACCAACATCGCTGAGACCATCTACTTCCTGGTCGAGGGCCGGCCGCTGCGTGAAGCACGGCCCAAGCATGACGAGACGAGTTTCACGGTTGTGAAACCAGCCGGCGCCGGGCGATGAGGGGATCCATGGCTGATTCCGGAATCGCCGGCAGCAAGTTGCAGATCCTCGTGGTCGAGGACGAGTCGGCTCTAGTCGAGATCCTGCGCTACAACCTGGAAAAGGAGGGCTTCGGCGTGGTTGTTGCCGCGGACGGCGAGGCCGCACTCGAAGCGATCGCCGACCACAAGCCGGACCTGGTGGTCCTCGACTGGATGCTGCCGCACGTCTCGGGCCTCGAGATCTGCCGCCGGTTGCGGCGCAGGCCGGAGACCCGCGACCTGCCGATCATCATGCTCACGGCGCGCAGCGAGGAAGCCGACCGGGTACGCGGCCTCGAGGTCGGAGCCGATGACTACATTGCCAAACCATTCAGCCCATCGGAGCTGATCGCGCGTATACGCGCCGTTCTGCGCCGAGCCAAGCCATCGACGACCGGCGACCTGCTGACCTATGCCGGCGTAGTCATGGATCTCGTCTCGCACCGCGTACTGCGTGATGGGCGGCCGGTGCATCTCGGGCCGACCGAATACCGGCTGCTGCGTTTCCTGATGGAACGTCCCGGCCGCGTCTACAGCCGCGAACAGCTGCTCGACGCGGTCTGGGGCCGGGACATCTATGTCGAGGCTCGCACGGTCGACGTCCATATCCGCCGCCTGCGCAAGGCCCTCAACGGCCCCGAGGACGTGGACATCATCCGTACGGTTCGCTCAGCTGGCTACGCCCTCGACGAACTTTCGCAGTAATCCGATAGCCTTCCCCTGCTGGCCAGCGCTACACTCGCCGCTGTTACAAGAGTTCAACAATCGCCTTAGCCCTTCAAGGACGCTGCGATTTTTGGGGGAACGCATGAGCCGCATCGAGCGCAAGGACACCCTGTCCAACCCGACGAACGAAGCCCCGAT
>VGEI01000107.1 GCA_016869415.1 Alphaproteobacteria bacterium | reverse complement strand
GGCGGCACGGCTTTCCCGCTAACCAAGGAAGAGATGGCTTGGCAGATCGAGTTCTTCGGCGGGTGACTACCCCGAGGCCGAGAAGAGCCGCAAGACGCTCGCGAACGCCTGACAATACCGTTGCGGTGACACGGCCCGCGTATTCAGCCGTCCGTTCTACCCAATCAGCGTGCCGGCGCCGCCCTCGGTGAAGAGCTCGAGCAGCACGGCGTGCGGCACGCGCCCGTCGAGGATGACCGAGGCACCGACCCCGGCCTCGACCGCCGCGAGGCAGGTCTCGACCTTGGGGATCATGCCGCCGGAGATCGTGCCGTCGGCGATCAAGGCGCGCACCTCACCGACCGAGAGCTTGGATAGCAGCTTCTTGTTCCTGTCGAGTACGCCGGTGACGTCGGTGAGCAGCAGCAGGCGCGAGGCGCGCATGGCGGCGGCCACGGCGCCGGCCACGGTGTCGGCGTTGATGTTGTAGGTCTCGCCGTTGGGGCCGAGGCCGATGGGCGCGATCACCGGGATGAGATCGGCCTGGACCATCGAGGCGATCATCGCCGGGTCCACCTTCTCGGGCTCGCCGACGAAGCCGAGATCGAGCACCTTCTCGATGTTGGAATCGGGGTCGCGCTTGGTGCGCGTCAGCTTCCGGGCGCGGATCAGCCCGCCATCCTTGCCCGAAAGGCCGATGGCCCGGCCGCCGGCACCGTTGATTAGTGCCGCAATCTCCTTGTTGATCGAACCCGAGAGCACCATCTCGACGATCTCGACCGTGGCGGCGTCGGTGACGCGCAGGCCGTCGATGAACTCGCTCTTGATCTTGAGGCGCTTGAGCATCTCGCCGATCTGCGGGCCGCCGCCGTGCACGACGATCGGGTTGATGCCGACCTGCTTCAAGAGCGCGATGTCGCGGGCGAAGTTGCGCGCCGCATCCATCTCGCCCATGGCATGGCCGCCGTACTTGACCACGATGGTCTGGCGCGCGTAGCGCTTCATGTAGGGCAGGGCCGCCGCCAGGGTGCGGGCCGCGGCCTCCGCCTCGGCGCGTGTCTGTTCCGGCTTGCCACTCATTGTCCCGTCCCGAGTCGCGTGTGATGAAGTGACGCGGAGAGTAGCCGAAGGCCGGCAGGGGTGCGAGTCAGCGCGGCCGGTGCCGTGCGTCGCGATAGACGGCGCTGCGCGAGGAAGGGCGCGAACAGACAATTCCCGAAAGCGTGATCATGATCGACTGCCCGGCGTGGCACTATTCCGGCCGGTCGCGGCCGATCCTCGCCGACCTGAAGGCGGCGCGCGGCTGCGCGACCAGTTTTACGATCTCTATCGGCACATGCGCGTATTGAAGGAGGCGGCGTAGAGCCAGCCAAGAATTATTCGGCCAGTTTCAAAGGTTTGTCTTAAGCCCGTGAGAAAGTCGCAACGGCCTGTCGGGGCCGGACCATCCCGTTCGTCGTTCCGATACAAACAACGGAGAGACCATCATGACTGTCCAACCCCAGATTCAGCCCTAATCTGTTCTTCGAAGGCCGCACCGAGGAGGCGCTCGACTTTTACAAGCGCACCATCGGCGCCCAGGTCGGTATGCTGATGCGCTTCAAGGACGTGCCGCCGGATGCGCCGAAGTCCAACGATCCCGGTTGCCAGCCGCCGCCGAACTCGGCGGAGAAGGTCATGCATGCGGAGTTCCGCGTGGGCGACAGCGTGATCATGGCCTCGGACGGCATGTGCTCGGGCAAGCCGCAGTTCGGCGGCTTCGGGTTGTCGCTGCCGGCCAGGGACGAAGCGCAGGTCCACAAATGGTTCGCGGCGCTGTCCGAGGGCGGCCAGATCGTCAGCCCGGTGAGCAAGACCTTTTTCTCGCCGGCCTTCGGTATGGTAACCGACAAGTTCGGCATCATGTGGATGGTCATACTGCCGCAGGAGATGCGGAAGGCCGCCTGAGACAACCCAGGGAGAAGGACGATGACTTACGTTGATGGATTTATCGTGCCGGTGCCGAAGAAAAACCTGGCTGCCTACAGGAAGATCGCCACGCGTGCCGCCAAGGTGTGGCGCGAGCACGGCGCGCTCGAGGTGGTCGAGGCCGTGGCCGACGACGTGAAGAAGGGCAAGTGGACCTCGTTCCCGCGCAGCGTGAAGCTCAAGGGCAACGAGACCGTGATCTTCTCCTACATCGTCTACAAGAGCCGCAAGGACCGCGACCGCGTGATGGCCAAGGTGATGAAGGACAAGCGCCTGGCCAACATGATGACGCCCGGCGCCATGCCGTTCGATGGCAGACGTATGATCTGGGGTGGATTCAAGACCATTGTCTCGGCCTGACGCCGAAAGACAGGATCTGTGGCCTATGCGCTTCCTTCTGCTGATCATTCCCGGCGGTGGCTACGCGGCGGCGGCGCCGGACCAGCCGGCGCCGGCCGATTGCATCGCGAGGATGACGCGATACAGCGAGGAGATGCTGGAGGCCGGCATCCTGCGCGGCGGCGAGGGTCTGCATCCGCCTTCGGTGGGGGCGCGTGTCGCATTTGCCGGTGGTGAACCGACGGTGACCGACGGACCGTTCACCGAGAGCAAGGAATGCGTGGGTGGCTTCTGGATGATCGAGGTGACGTCGCGGGAAGAAGCGGTCGCATGGGCGCGGCGCTGCCCGGCTTCCGATGGCGATGTGATCGAGGTCCGTCGTGTACAGGAGGATGAAGACTTTGCCGAAGACAGCCGGAAAGCGGCGACGGTCTCAAGACGCTGATCGCCCTGCCATTCGAACGGAGCAACGACCATGCGTTTCATGATGCTGATGATCCCGAAGGGCTACGAGGGGGCGCCGCCCGACCAGCAGCCGCCGGCCGACCGGGTGGCCGAGATGATGAAGTTCAACCAGGCCATGCAGGACGCCGGCATCTTGCTGTACTGCGAGGGCCTGCATCCGCCCTCTTCGGGCAAACGCGTGTCGTTTGCCGGCGGCAAGCCGACGGTGACCGACGGGCCCTTCACCGAGACCAAGGAATGCCTGGGCGGGTTCTGGATGATCCGGGTGAAGTCGCTGCAAGAGGCAGTCGACTGGGCGCGACGTTGCCCGGGCTCGGACAACGAAGTCATCGAGATCCGCCGGGTGCAGGAGGTCGAGGATTTCAACGAGGAGATCAAGAAGAACATCGGCGGTTTCGAGACCATGCAGGGCACCGCCAGGAAGAAGCCGGCCGCAAAAGGGCCCAAGGCGAAGGCGAAGAAGCCGAAGCGCAAGAGTTGAGGAGCGGTGCTGCGGGCGGCATAGTCGGCCGCTCGCCGCTCTCACGAGGAAGTCACCATGCAATACGCCATCCTCTGCTATCACCAGGAAGACGTCGTCGGCTCGTGGAGCAAGGAGCATGACGACGCGGTGATGGCCAAGCTGATGGTCGTGCAGGAGAGGCTGGTGAAACAGGGGCGCCTCGGCCCCGTCGCCCGGCTGCTGCCGACCACCGCCGCCACCACGCTGCGCAAGGACAGCGACCCGCCGCTGGTCGTCGACGGGCCCTTCGCCGAGACCAAGGAGCAGCTTCTCGGCTTCTACATCGTCGATTGCAGCTCGCTCGATCAGGCGCTGGAGACGGCACGCGAGCTGGCGGCTGCCAATCCCGGCGGCGCTTACGAGATCCGCCCGATCGGCTACTTCGCCCCCAACGGCGGCGCCAAATGACCGATCTCGCCTGGATCGACGCGGCGCTGACCTCGGCGCGCCCCCAGGCAGTCGCGGCCCTTCTCCGCTATTTCCGCAATCTCGACACCGCCGAGGAGGCGTTCCAGAACGCCTGCCTGCGGGCGCTCAGCACCTGGCCGAAGAACGGCCCGCCGCGCGACCCCGCTGCCTGGCTGATCTTTGTCGGCCGCAACGCGGCGCTGGACGACGTGCGCCGCTCGAGAAAGCAGACCGCCCTGCCCGAGGACGAGGAGATCTCCGATCTCGACGATGCCGAGACCGCTGCCGCAGAGCGCCTCGACAACGCCGACTACCGCGACGACATTCTGCGGCTGCTTTTCATCTGCGCGCATCCGGAGTTGCCGGCGACCCAGCAGGTGGCGGTGGCGCTGCGCATCGTCTCCGGCCTGACGGTCAGGCAGATCGCCCGCGCCTTCCTGGTCGGCGACAGCGCCATGGAGCAGCGCATCACCCGGACCAAGGCCAGGATCGGCGATGCCAAGGTGCCGTTTGAGACGCCAGGCGCCCCAGAGCGCGCCGAACGCCTGGCAGCAGTGATGGCGGATGATTTATCTGATCTTCAACGAGGGTTACTCGGCGGGCCGCGACACGGCCGAGCAGCGCGCTCCGCTCTGCGATGAGGCCATTCGCCTGGCCCGCCTGCTGCTGCGGCTGTTTCCGGCCGAGCCGGAAATCATGGGTCTGACCGCCCTCATGCTGCTGCAGCATTCGCGAGCGGCAGCGCGCTTCGACGCGGACGGCCAGCTTGTGCTGCTCGACGATCAGGACCGCCGCCTGTGGAACCGCGCTCTGATCGCCGAGGGGCAGGCACTGATCGACAAGGCGGTGCGCCATCGCCGGCCTGGCGCCTATCAGGTACAGGCGGCGATCGCCTCGTTGCACGCCCAAGTCGCCCGGCCGGGGGACACCGACTGGGCGCAGATCGACCTTCTCTACCAGACCCTGGAACGGCTGCAGCCCTCGCCGGTCGTCAGCCTGAATCGCGCGGTCGCCGTGTCCAAGCTGCGCGGGCCCGCGGTGGCCCTCGAGATGATCGAGCCCCTGGCTGACCGGCTTGGCGGCTATTTCCATTTCCACGGGGTCAAAGGGGCGTTTCTCAAGGATCTCGGCCGGGCGGCCGAGGCGCGCTCCGCTTTCGACCGGGCGATTGCCCTGGCCAACACGCCGGCCGAGGCCGCGCATATCCGCCAGCATCTCGACCGTCTGTCCGAGGGCGATGCCGGGAAAGTTCCGCCAGGGATGTCGGCCCCCGCCGGCGCCGTCCGTCCTTCGGGCACCTGATCCGAACGAAGGAGCGAGACATGCTCAGAATGCTTACCATTGCCGCCGCCATCGTCGCTCTCGCCGTGGCCGGCGTGCTGGCTTACGCGGCGACCCGGCCGGACGATTTCCGCGTCGCCCGCACCGTCAATATTGCGGTGCCGGCCGAGCGCATCCACCCCCTGGTCAACGATCTGCGCCGCCACCGTGAGTGGTCGCCTTGGGACGCCAAGGACCCGGGCATGAAGCGGACCTACAGCGGGGCCGCCAGCGGCAGGGGTGCGGTGTACGAGTGGGACGGCAACAGCGAGGTCGGTGCCGGCCGCATGACCATTGCCGAATCCACACCGGCTCGTATCGTCTTCGACATGCATTTCCTGAGGCCCTTCGACTCGCGCAGCACGGCGGAGATCGCCTTCAAGGCCGGCGCGGCAGGCACCGAGGTGACCTGGTCGATCCACGGACCGCAGCTCTTCGTCGGCAAGCTAATGAGCCTGTTCTTCAGCATGGACGCCATGATCGGCCAGGAGTTCGAGACCGGCCTGGCCAAGCTCAAGCGCGTGACGGAGGTATCGTCATGAAAGCGACCTGGCGCGGCGAGACGATCGCCGAGAGCAAGCGCACGCTGGAGGTCGACGGCTACCGCTATTTTCCGCGCGAGGCGGTGCGCATGGACCTGCTGAGCAAGGCGGCGAAGACGCCGCGCGATCTCGAATGCCCGCACGGCGTCCAGTTCTACGATGTCGGCGACAGCCGGCGCGCCGCCTGGTCATACGAGAAACCGCAAACGAAGATGAAGCCGATCGATCATTGGATCGGCTTCTGGGGGGATGTCGAAATCCGCCCCTAGCGGCTGGCCAGGGCAGCGAGCGAGGCGCGTAGCTCCGCGATGCCCGTGCCGTCGCGAGCGCTGGTGGCGATGATCTCCGGATGCGCCGCCGGATGACGCGCCAGCTCGTCGGCGAGGCCGGCGAGCGGCTCCTTTTCCTTCGGCCTGTCGTCCTTCTTGGTCAGGACTAGCTGATAGCTGACGCCGGTCTCGTCGAGCAGCCCGAGCAGGTCGCGGTCGCTGTCCTTCAAGCCGACACGCGAATCGACCAGCACCAGCACGCGGCGCAGGGCGGCGCGGCCCCGCAGGTAACGCAGGATCAGCCCCGACCATTCGCCGATGCGCTTCTTCGAGGCCTTGGCGTAGCCGTAGCCCGGCAGATCGACCAGCATCAGTCTGCCGCCGAGCGAGAAGAAATTGATCTGCTGGGTGCGGCCTGGTGTGTGCGAGACGCGGGCCAGGGCCTTGCGGCCGGTGAGCGCGTTGATCAGGCTCGACTTGCCGACATTGGAGCGGCCGGCGAAGGCCACCTCGGTGAGCCGCGGCGGCGGCAATGCCGCTTCGGTGGCGGCACCGGCGACGAAATCGCAAGGGCCGGCAAAGAGACGCCGGCCCGTTTCGAGGTCGGGCGCGGCGTCGCTCATCTTACTTGCCCTTGGCGGCGGCCTTCACCGGCTTGGGGTTCGCCGGCAGGGTGCCCATCTGCTTCATGATCACCCATTGCTGCGCCACCGAGAGGACGTTGTTCCACGCCCAGTAGATGACCAGCCCTGCCGGGAAGGTGGCCAGCAGGAAGGTGAAGAAGATCGGCATGAACAGGAAGATCTTGGCCTGCACCGGATCGGGTGGCTGCGGATTGAGCTTCTGCTGGATGAACATGGTGGCGCCCATGATCAGCGGCCAGGCGCCCATCGTGCCGCCGAGCAGGTAGACCTCCGGGGGATTCCACGGCAGCAGCCCGAACAGGTTGAACAGCGAGGTCGGGTCGTAGGCCGAGAGGTCCCTGATCCAGCCGTAGAACGGCGCGTGGCGCATCTCGATGGTGACGAACAGCACCTTGTAGAGCGCGAAGAAGACCGGGATCTGGATGATGATGGGCAGGCAGCCGGCCATCGGGTTGGCGCCGTGCTTCTTGTAGAGCCCCATCAGCTCTTGCGACATCTTCTGCCGGTCGTCGCCGTACTTCTCGCGCAGCTTCTCCATCTCCGGCTGGAGCAGCTTCATCTTGCTCATCGCCTTGTAGGATTTGTTGGCGAGCGGGAAGAAGAGAAGCTTGATCAGCACGGTCAGCGCCAGGATGGCGAGGCCGAAATTGCCCAGCAGGTGGTTGAACCAGTCGAGGGCGATGAAGATCGGCTTGGTCAGGAAGCGGAACCAGCCCCAGTCGACCGCGAAATCGAAACGCTCGATGCCGAGCTGCTCGGCATAGCGGTCGAGCAGGCGCACTTCCTTGGCCCCGGCGAAGAAGCGGTTGTTCACCTCTGCCGACGCACCAGGCGCCACCGTCATTGCCGGCTCGAGATAGTCGATCTGGTAGCGCTCCGCCCCGTTCCCGCCGGTATGACCGAAGCGTGCGGTCTTTTCCTTGCCGGTGTCGGGCACCAGCGCCACCAGCCAGTATTTGTCGGTGATGCCGAACCAGCCGCTCGTCGCCTTCTTCTCGATGGTCTTCTGCTTCTTGAGGTCGTCGTAGCTGTATTCCTGCAGCGTGCCGTTGAGCACGCCGATCGGCCCTTCGTGCAGGATGAAGAAGCCTGCGGTTGCCGGCGTACCGTGCCGCGAGATCAGGCCGAAGGGATGCAGATTGACAGGGGCGCTGCCGCTGTTCACCACCCGCTGGGTGATCTGGAACATGTAGTCGGCGTCGATCGATACCCGGCGCTCGAAGCGCAGGCCTTGGCCGTTGTCCCAGCTGAAGGTCACCGGCTGATCGACGGTGAGGGTCTGGCGGTCCGGTGTCCAGGGCGTATCGGCCCCGGGAACGAGCGTGCCTGGCGTGCCTGCCACCCAGCCGAACTCGGCGAAGTAGGGATTGGGCGTGCCCTGCGCCGCCAGCAGAGTCACCGGCGGGCTGCTGGCTTCAGTGGCCTCGCGGTGCCTGGTCAGCTGCAGGTCGTCCAGGCGCGCACCGGCGATACGGATCGAACCGGTAAGGCTCGGCGCGTCGATCTTTACCCGCGGCTGCAGCGCGGGCGCGGCGGCGGCCGGCGGTGCGGCGGGCACGGCACCGGGGGCTGCCGGCGGGGTGGAGCCGGGCAGCGACGGCGCGGTCGAACCGGGCATGGCCGGGGCCGGCGTCATTACCTCGGTGGTGGCCTGCTTGGCCGCTTCCTGTGCCTTCTGGGCTTTCTCGCGCTCGAGACGCGGCAGGTTGTAGAAGAACTCGAACCCCAGGACGATCACGATCGACAGCACGATCGCGACGATGAGGTTCTTCTGGTCGAGATTCTGCATAGGAAAGGTCCGTCAGCGCCCAGTGACGTCTATTGGGGCGGCGTTGGGTGTCGAGGAAAGAGGGACCGGGTCGTAACCGCTGCCGCCCCAGGGGTGGCAGCGGCACACGCGCTTCGTCGCCAGCCATGAGCCGGTGATCGGCCCGTGAAGCCCCAGTGCTTCGTGGGCATACTCGGAGCAGCTCGGCAGATAGCGGCAATTGGCGCCCAGTAGCGGAGCAATCGTCCACTGGTAGGCGCGGATCGCGCCGCGTAGCAGGAGCGTCAGCGGGTTCACGACGAGCCTTTGGGTGCTAGCGCGACGAGGGCCTTGCGCAGGTCGGTGACGATGGCGTCGTAGGCGTAGGTCAGCGCCGCGGCGCGCGCCACCAACACATAGTCGCTGCCCGGCGCGGCCGCCAGCGGCAGCGTGGCACGCGCCGCTTCGCGCAGACGACGGCGTGCCCGGTTGCGCTGCACGGCCGAGCCGATCTTCTTGGTCGCAGTGAAGCCCACGCGAACCTGGGGTGAGGTATCTCGCACGCGTGCCTGCAGCACGAATGCGGGGGTCACGTATTTGCGGCGGGAGCCGGCCACGAGGAGAAAATCGGCGCGGCGCTTGAGGCGTTCAACCGTCAGCCGCTCGACCGGCATGGCCCGATCCGGGACTGACGGTAAGGCCTAGGCGGAGACGCGCTTGCGGCCCTTGGCGCGGCGGGTGGCCAGAACCTTGCGGCCGCCAACCGTGGCCATGCGCGCGCGAAAGCCGTGGCGGCGCTTGCGGACGAGCTTGCTGGGCTGATAGGTGCGCTTCACGACCTCAATCTCCCGGAATCTTTGGGAATTCCGACGCCTACACCGAAGTGCTGGGGGCCGGAAACAGGCCCCGGCTTATAAAGGCCGCCCCCCGGGAAGTCAAATGCCGGAGCTCACCGTCTTGTCAGTGGGCGCGGGACCGTGACCCGGCTACACTCGGGCCAAATTTCTCTGCAAAATAAAGATGTTGAGCGCTTTGAAAACGACGCCCGAAACCGCCCGCCCGACGTCCACGCTGCTGCGCTGGCTGCCGCTTGCCTGCCTGTTGGGCGGGCTGGCAGCCTTCTTCGCCCTCGGCCTGGACGCTTACGTGAACTTCGCCACCTTGGCGCGTCATCGGGCCGAGCTGCTGCGCTGGGTCCAGGCCAACGCCCTTCTGGCGCCGCTCGTCTACATCGTTGTTTATATCGCGGCCGTTGGCTTCTCGCTGCCGGGCGGGGTGCTGCTGACCTTGACCGGCGGGTTCCTCTTCGGCCCCATCTTCGGCGCGCTCTGTGCCATCGTCGGCGCAACCGGCGGCGCCACGGCCGTGTATCTCGCAGCCAGGACTGCGTTAGGCGACCGGCTACGCGCCCAGGCCGGTACGGCACTGCAGCGCATGCAGGACGGCTTTCGCCGCGATGCCTTCAGCTACCTCTTGGTGCTCAGGCTGGTGCCCCTCTTTCCCTTCTTCCTGGTGAACATCGTGCCGGCCTTTGCCGGCGTGCCAACGCGCATCTACGTG
>VGEI01000106.1 GCA_016869415.1 Alphaproteobacteria bacterium | reverse complement strand
ACTCCGAGTTTTTCAGCAAACTGCTAGGTCTACGAGGCCGAGCAAGGCTCCGTGATCGGGCGCAATCTGATCGATCGGCTCCGACCCTCGCCGCTTGCGACTCAACCGGCGAGTCGCCATGATCGCCGAAACCGGATTCTGGGGAGATCGCCATGATTCTTCTTAAAACGGCGCGCCTCGTCGCGCTCTTCGCTGCCGCTTTGTGGCTTGCGCCTGCCGAGGCCCAGCAGGCCAAGTACACCGCCAAGCTCGGGCATCTCGAGGCGCCGACCCAGCCGCGGCATCAGGGGCTGATCAAGGTTGCGGCCCTGGTCAAGGAGCGCACCAAGGGCGAGGTCGATATCCAGCTCTTTCCTGCCTCGCAGCTCGGCAACGCCCGGCAGATGAACGAAGGCGTCCAACTCGGCACGCTCGAGGCGACCGTGATGCCGGGTGGGTTCCTCGGCGGCTTCAACCCGGTGGTCTCGGTCCTCGACATCCCCTTCCTCATGCCGGCCGACCGGGCGCAGGCCCAGAAGCTGCGCGAAGGCGCCATGGGCAAGGCAATTCTCGACAGCTTCAACTCGCGCGGCTTCGTCGCCATCGGCATCTGGCCCAACGGGCGCAAGAACATCACCTCCAACAAGCCGCTCGACAGCGCCGACGCCATGAAGGGGCAGCGCTTCCGCGTCATGGACTCCAAGATTCTGGTCGAGCAGTTCAACGGCGTGGGCGCCTCGGCCATCCCGATCAATTTCGGCGAGCTCTACACCGCGCTGCAGACGGGCGTGGTCGACGGGCAGGAGAATCCGCTCGACACGATCTACACGATGAAATTCCACGAGGTGCAGAAGAACCTGCTGATCACCGATCACGGCGTGCTCGATGACATCGTCCTGTTCAATCCCGGCTGGTGGAACCGCCTGCCGGCCGGACATCGCGACATCATCGTCAAGGCCTTCGACGAGGCGCGGCCGGATGTCGAGCGCGCCAAGGAGGCCGCACAGAAGACGGCGCTCGATGGCATCAAGACCGGGACCATCCAGGTGCGCGAATCCAGCGACGGCGACCGCCAAAGGCTGCGTGCCCTGATGTATCCCAAGGCGCGAGCGGCTTTCCTCGAGCGCGCCGGTGCGGAAGGGCAGAAGGTCATCGATATCTACGAGGCCGAGCTCAAGCGCTTGGGTATCGCTAACTGACCCCCGGCGGAACCGTCGTTCGCGAGGTGATCGGCGGCGCCCTCGCCGGCTTGCGGCTCGTCGAGCGCGCGCTGCTGGCCGGCATCCTTCTCCTTCTCTCCGCGGCGTTCATCCTCAACATCGCCGTGCGTAGCCTGCTGCCGGCCTACGCCTCGGCCCTGGCCTGGGTCGACGAGTTCGGCGTCTTCGCCCTGGCCTGGGTGGTGTTCCTCGGACTCGGCCTGGCGCTTGAACGCCGGCAGCACATCGCCATGACGGCGCTGCGGCAGAGTCTGGGGCCGGCCATGCGCCGCGGCGTCGTGCTGCTCGTCAACCTCACCGGCTTGGCGGCATCGCTCTACCTGGCGAAGCTCGGCCTGGATATCGCCATGCTGGTGGCGCGCAGCGGGCAGATCAGCCCGATCCTCAACGTTTCGATGGTGTGGCTCTACGCCGTCGTGCCGATCGGCTTCCTGTTCCTGGGGTTGCGTTATCTGCTCGCACTCTGCGGCGTCGCGGCGCCGGCGCCAGATGTGGCGGCGGAGAATCATCCGTGATCGTCGTCGGGCTTTGTCTCCTTGCCGCAGCGATGCTGGTGTTGGGCTTCGAGATGTTCCTGGTCATGGGCGTGCCGAGCATTGCCGCGAAATATGCCTTCAACCCGTTCATGCCTGACATCGTGATCATCCAGAAGATCGTCGGTGGCCTGGGCGCCTCGACCCTGTTGGCCATCCCGTTCTTCATCTTCGCCGCCGACCTGATGACGCGTGGCGAGATCGCCCGGCGGCTGACTGGCCTTGTCAAGGCGACGATGGGTCACTACGCCGGCGGCGTCGGCCATACCGCCGTTGTCTCCTGCATGGCCTTCGGCTCGGTCTGTGGATCGGCGCCGGCCACGGTAGCGGCGCTAGGACGGCTGCTCTACCCCGAGCTGCTGCGTGCCGGCTACCGCGAGCGCTTCTCGCTCGGCCTGATCGCCGCAAGTGCTGAGTGCGCTCTCCTGATCCCACCGAGCATCACGCTGATCATCTACGGCTGGCTCACCGGCACCTCGATCGCGGCGCTGTTTGCCGGCGGCCTGGCGGTCGGCATCGCCCTCGGCCTTGGCTTCATGGTCCAGGTGCAACTGGAGACCTGGCGCAGCGGGGCCAAGCCAGCGCCCAGGCCGGCGCCGGGCCAGCGTTGGCAGGCTTTTGTCGCAGCACTCTGGGCCCTGGGTATGCCTGTGATCATCCTCGGCGGTATCTACGGCGGCATCTTCACCGCGACCGAGGCCGCCGCGGTGGCGGTCGGCTATGCCGTCTTCGTCGAGACGGTTGTATTCCGCGCCTATGGCCTCGCGGAACTAGTCACCATTGCCGAGCGCAGCGCCGTCACCATCGCCGTAGTTTTCATCCTGCTTGGCATGGGTTCGCTGGTCTCATACTTCATCACTCTGGCGCGTGTACCCGACCTGCTGCTCGTCTTCCTCCAGGACAACCACGTGAATTGGGTCGTATTCCTGCTGGCGGTGAATGTGGTGCTGTTCGTCGCCGGCATGTTCGTCGACCCCAATTCCATCCTGCTGGTCATGGTGCCGGCGCTCTATCCGGTCTCGGTGGCGCTGGGCATTGACCCCGTTCATTTCGGGCTGGTGATCTGCCTCAACATCTGTATCGGCATGATTACGCCGCCCTTCGGGCTCGACCTATTCGTCGCCTCCAGCACGCTGGGCAGGCCTGTCGAGCAGATCATCGCCGGGATCTGGCCCTTCGTTCTTACTAACATACTGGTGTTAATGATAATTTCCTACGTTCCGGCGATCTCGACGGCGCTCCCCCGGTTGCTTTTCTGATCTCTGCTATACTGCGTTTTTAGACGAGGACGCTTTCTCGTGACCGAGCGCAAGCCGCCGCGGCGGCATATTGTTCTTACTTCCCACCCCGGATCCGGCCCCAAACCCCTGCCTGTACATTGGGGCGCCGCCACTGCACGCGAACGCGGACCGATCGTCGGGACCTTCAGCCAGCCGACGCGGCGTAACGTCATCGGTGCCCATGCCGGCTCCTACGCGCTTTATCGCGCCCTGGCCATCGCCGCAGGCAAGCTTAGCCCGATCCATGTGCCCGACCTGACGAACACGGCGCCGGCTGAGACGATCGGTCCGTTTCCGCAATGGGCCAACCACAAGACCATCGTCTCGCTCGATCCCTACGGGCATCTGGTGAGCGAGGCCTTCGCTGACCTGCTGAAGGACGGCTGGGACATCAGGCCGACCATCGCCGTCACCAAAGCGCATATCAACATGCCGGAGTTTCGCGACGCCATCCGCGCCGGTCGTCTGACCCCGGACGGGGACATCCTGCTGGAGAGCGGCGACGTGCGCGTGACCAAGGCCGCCATCGAGCCTGTGTGGTTCCTGCCCGGTGTCGCCGAGCGTTTCAGCATCGAGGAGAGCGAGTTGCGCCGCAGCCTGTTCGAGCAGACCGGCGGCATGTTTCCCGAGCTGGTGACGCGCCCAGATCTCAAGGGCTTCCTGCCGCCGATCGGCGGTCACACAGTCTATATCGTCGGCGACGTCTCAGCTCTGCGCGATCCGGCGCGCAAAGTCGCCTGCCGCGTGCACGACGAGTGCAACGGCTCGGACGTCTTCGGCTCCGATATCTGTACCTGCCGGCCGTATCTGGCGCACGGCATCGAGGTCTGCATCCAGACCGCCCAGGAGGGCGGCGCCGGGCTGGTCATCTACAATCGCAAAGAGGGGCGGGCACTCGGCGAAGTCACCAAGTTCCTCGTCTACAACGCGCGCAAACGCCAGGAAGGCGGCGACCGCGCGTCGGCTTATTTCGAACGCACCGAGTGCGTGGCCGGCGTGCAGGACATGCGTTTCCAGGAGCTGATGCCCGACGTGCTGCATTGGCTCGGTGTCACGCGCATCGACCGTTTCGTCTCGATGAGCAACATGAAGTTCGAGCCGCTGGTCCGCTCGGGCATCGAGGTCGTCGAGCGTGTGCCGATCCCCGAGGATCTGATCCCGCCCGATGCGCGTGTCGAGATGGACGCCAAGAAGGCGGCTGGCTACTTCACCGAACATGTGCCTGACGCCGACGAGCTCGCCTTGGCCAAGGGGCGGCGGCTGCACGACTGACGTCCCGTGACGCCTTTCGCTGACAATCGATCCGCCATCGCCTATCTGCGCTCTCCGACGGCCATTCGCGAGCGTTGCGGTATCGTCTTCGCTGCCGCCGAAGCGGGTCGGGCGCCGCATTTCGTGCTTCGCCTGGACCGCCTGCCGGATGCGGCCCGCTATGTCGCGCGGACCATCCGCGGTGCCTACCCGACGCTGGCAGTTCCCTATCATAGCCGCTGGCGGCATTTTGCTGCCGGCGGCCGCGATCGCTGGGCTGCCCTGGCTCCGCGTCTTCGGGATCATTCGCGCGACGAGATCGCGCGCATCCGTTTCGATCTGGCGGTTACCAGCGTGCTGCTCGATGCCGGTGCGGGGGAGGCGTGGTCCTATCTTGAGGCGGAGACGGGCGAGCGTCTGGCCCGTTCCGAGGGTCTGGCGATCGCCAGCTTCGACATGTTCGTCGCGGGGGCTTTCTCGGCTGACAGGAACGATCCATGGCGCGCCGATGCGACAGCGCTGCGCGTTCTTGGTGAGCCCACCTTGGCGGCGGGGTTCCAGGTGACGGCGGGCAATCCCCTTGTCGGTCTCTCCGGACGTGCGGCGCTGCTACGCCGCCTCGGAGAAGCGCTGGTGGACAATCGTGAGCTGTTCGGCGAAGCAGCGCGTATCGGCAGTCTTTTTGACTATCTCGCTCGCCGCGCGGGTGGCGGCGCGTTGCAGGCAGCGGAGATTCTCGACGCGGTCTTGCGCGGCTTCTCCTCGATCTGGCCAGGCCGTGAGTCGATCGGCGGGGTCAACCTCGGGGATGTTTGGCGCCACTCCGCAATCCACACTGCCGATCGCACCGACGGGCTCGTGCCGTTCCACAAACTGTCGCAGTGGCTGAGCTACTCGCTAGTCGAGCCGCTTGAGGATGCTGGCATCCGCGTCACCGGTCTCGACCGGCTGACCGGCCTGCCGGAGTATCGGAATGGCGGCTTGTTCATCGATAGCGGCGTGCTGGAGCCGCGGCATGGTGATCTCTTGGGTACCCGGCATGCCGTCGGATCGGAGCCCGTTGTCGAGTGGCGGGCGCTGACCGTGATCCTGCTCGACCGCATTGCCGATCTGGTGCGAGCCGAGCTCGGGCTCAGCGCCGAGCACTTCCCGCTGGCCAAGATCCTCGAAGGCGGTACCTGGACGGCCGGCCGGTTTATCGCCCGGGAACGTCGCCCCGGCGGGCCGCCGCCCATCACTCTCGACAGCGACGGCACGGTCTTCTAGGAGGCTCGATGTTTCCCAATCTGCGCATCGTCGACCACCCGCTGGTGCAGCACAAGCTGACCCTGCTGCGCCGCAAGGAGGAATCGACCGGGAGCTTCCGTCAGCTCCTGCGCGAGATCAGTATCCTGCTGGCCTATGAGGCGACGCGTGATCTGCCGCTGACGCTACAGGAGACTGAGACGCCCCTGGCGCGAATGAGTTCACCGGTGCTGGCGGGCAAGAAGCTGTGTCTCGTCTCGATCCTGCGCGGCGGCAACGGCATCCTCGACGGCATGCTGGAAATTCTGCCTTCCGCGCGGGTCGGCCATATCGGCCTCTACCGCGATCCGGGCACTTTCGTGCCGGTCGAGTACTACTCGAAACTCCCGGAGGACATCGCCGAGCGCCGGGCCATCGTCCTCAATCCGTTGTTGGCCACTGGCCAGACGGCCAGTGCGGCCGTGCAGAAGCTCAAGGACCATGGTGTGGCCGGCATCAGTTTCATCTGTATCGTCGCCGCGCCTGAGGGCATGCAGACCTTCAGCGAGGCGCATCCCGACGTGCCGGTTTTCGCGGCGGCGCTCGACCAAAGGCTCGACGCCCAGGGGTTCATCGTGCCGGGTCTCGGCGATGCCGGCGACCGGCTCTACGGCACGAAATAAGGTCGAAATTGTCCATAGGCATGGTCAATACGGCCTATATGTACAATCGATTGGACCTATAGGCCGGGGCTTTGCACCATTCAGGCGTCGACTTGATCCAGGCAATCCGGAGGCAACACGCGACCGTAACAACGCGATGCTAGGCGAGCGCGGTTGTTTCGCCGCGAATGGCTGTGGTAGCCTTCACTGCCACAATCGTTTACGGACGGGCGGCGCCCGGGTCGTGAACCGGTAACGGCAATCCAGAAACAGGAGGGGTGACTTAATGTACCGATATTTCAGCAAGTGGCTTGGCGTGGCGGCGGCGACCGCAGGTGTTGCGCTGGCGGTGGGTTTGGCCGGCGATGCCTCGGCCCAGCAGCGCACGCGCCTGACGGTCTATACGGCGCTGGAGAATGACCAGCTCGGCCCCTACAAGCAGGCGCTCGAGGCGGACGTGAAAGACGTCGACATCGCCTGGGTGCGTGACTCCACGGGCGTCATCACCGCCCGCGTGCTGGCGGAGAAGGACAACCCCCGCGCCGATGTCATCTGGGGCCTGGGTGCATCGAGCATCGCGCTGTTCGACTCGATGAATCTGCTGGAGGGCTACACGCCGAAGGGCGCCGAAGCGCTCAAGGCGCCGTTCAAGAGCGCGAAGAACCCGATGACCTGGACGGGGATGGACGCCTGGCTTGCGACCATCTGCTACAACACGGTCGAGGCAGGGAAGGCCAACGCGCCAAGGCCCGCGACCTGGATGGATCTGACCAAGCCGAACTACAAGGGGCAGGTCGTGATGCCCAACCCGTCCTCTTCGGGTACCGGCTATCTCGCGATCTTCGGTTGGATGCAGGTGATGGGCGAGCAAGCAGCCTGGCAGTTCATGGACAAGCTGCACGAGAACGTCGCCGTGTACACGCATTCCGGCTCGGCACCCTGCGTGCAGGCTGCCCGCGGCGAGCGCATGGTCGGCATCGGCTTCGATATGCGCGGTGCCAGTGAGAAGACGAAGGGCGCTCCCATCGACATCATCCTGCCGCCGGAAGGTGCAGGCTGGGACATGGAAGCAACGGCCATCGTCAAAGGCACGAAGAACCTCGAAGCCGCCAAGAAACTGGTCGACTGGTCGGTGACGGCGAAGGCGAACGAGCTCTACAACAAGTACTACGCCATCGTAGCTCACCCGGCCTCCAAGAATATCCCGCCGAACTACCCGTTGGACGCCGAGCCCAAGATGGCGAAGGTCGACCTGGCGAAGATGGGTGCGGAGCGCGACCGTATTCTCGCGGAGTGGACCAAGCGCTACGACTCCAAGTCGGCGCCGCGGTAAGTCGTCGCGTCGCGCAGTGATAGCGGCCCCCTCGTCCCGGTAGACAGGGGCGAGGGGGCCGAACTTGCCATGAGCACCATCACTACCGGGGGCGGTAACGCCGCGCCCTATCTGCAGATCGAACGGTTGACCAAGCTGTTCGGCAATTTTGCCGCGCTGAAAGAGGTCTCGCTCACCATCTATCAGGGCGAGTTCGTCTGCTTTCTCGGCCCTTCGGGCTGCGGCAAGACGACGCTCTTGCGGGCGATCGCCGGGCTCGACATCCAGACCTCCGGCCGGATCGAGCAGGGCGGGCGGGACATCTCGCGCCTGCCTCCGTCGGAACGCGATTTCGGAATCGTCTTTCAGTCCTACGCTCTGTTTCCCAATCTCAGCGTCAACGACAATGTCGGCTACGGGCTGCGCAGCCGGGGCATGAAGCGCGCGGACATCGATGCCCGGGTCAAGGAGCTCCTTGAGCTCGTCGGCCTGCCGGACTCCGGTGCCAAGTATCCAGCACAGCTCTCCGGTGGCCAGCAGCAGCGCGTGGCGCTGGCGCGCGCCCTAGCGACCTCGCCGGGCCTGTTGCTGCTCGACGAGCCGCTCTCGGCTCTCGACGCTCGCGTGCGGGTGCGTTTACGCCACGAAATCCGCTCGGTGCAGCGCCGCCTCGGCCTTACCACGATCATGGTGACCCATGATCAGGAAGAGGCGCTGACCATGGCCGATCGCATCGTGGTGATGAATCACGGCGTCATCGAGCAGGTCGGTGCTCCGTCGGAGATCTACCGTGCTCCGGCGACGCCGTTCGTCGCCGATTTCGTCGGCACCATGAATTTCCTCACAGGCTCGTTGGCTGGGCCCGGCATCGTTCGCTTCGCCGGGCTCAATCTCACGTGCCCGACCGACGGTCTGGCCGCGAACAGGAACGTACGACTCTGCATCCGCCCGGAGGATGTGGCCGTGCGCAATCTCGACGCTACCACGCCGAACCTGCTGCCGGTTGAAATCCGCTCTCTCGACTTCCTCGGCTCGTTCTGCCGGGCGGTCCTCAAGCCGACAGCCGAGAGCGGCGATGAGATCGTCGCGGATTTCTCCATCAATCTGATGCGCGATCTCAGGCTGGAGGTCGGCAAGCGGCTGTCGGTGGCGCTGCCCGCCGACCGGCTGCGCGTCTTCGCCGCTGCCTGACAGCATGGCCGAGATCCCGGCCAATGGTTTCCTGATCGGCGCGCGCGTCAAGCCGGCGTTGTCGCGAGACGACATCGTCATGCGCGCCGGCATTCTCCTGTTCATCGGCTTTCTGGCAGTGGCTGTCGCCCTGCCGCTCTGGGCGCTGCTCTCGAAGAGTTTTCAGAACAACGGCGTGTTCGTCGGCCTCGACAACTACATTCGTTACTTCTCGACTCCGGCACTTTTCGCCTCGGTGTGGAACAGCTTTTACGTGGCCATCGTGACCACGGCGATCGTACTGCCCCTGGCCTTTGTCTACGCCTACGCTCTCACCCGTAGCGACATGCGCTGGAAGGGCCTCTTCCAGGCCCTCGCGCTGATTCCCATCCTGGCTCCGTCCCTGCTGCCGGCCATCTCCCTGATCTACCTTTTCGGCAACCAGGGCTTCCTCAAGACCTGGATTCCCGGCGGCACGATCTACGGTCCGCTCGGCATCATCATCGCCCAGGTCTTCTACTGCTTCCCACATGCGTTGATGATTCTGGTCACCGCGCTCGCCATGGCTGACGCGCGCCTCTACGAGGCGGCCGACGCATTGGGAGCTTCGAAGCAGCGGATCTTCTTTACCGTCACGCTGCCTGGCGCGAAATACGGCCTGATCAGCGCCGGGTTCGTCATCTTCACGCTGGTGATCACCGATTTCGGCATTGCCAAGGTGATCGGCGGCCGCTTCAACGTGCTGGCCACGGACATCTACAAGCAGGTCATCGGGCAGCAGAATTTCGAGATGGGCGCGGTGGTCGGCATGGTGCTGCTGGTCCCGGCGGTTCTGGCTTTCTTCGCCGACCGCATCGTTCAACGCCGTCAGGTGGCGCTGCTCTCGGCTCGCGCGGTTCCGCTCATTCCCAAGCCAGAGCCCAAGCGCGACTGGGCGCTCTTCACCTTCTGCGCGGTGGTCGGCGGACTGATCTTCGGCATCTTGGCTGTGGCGGCCTGGGGCTCCTTGATCACCTTCTGGCCGTACAACTTGGCGCTAACGCTGAAGAACTACGAGTTCAGCAATTTCGACACCAATGGCTGGGGCGCCTACACGAACTCCATCCAGATGGCCGCCTGGACGGCCGTGCTCGGCACGGTCATCATCTTCATCGGCGCCTACCTGCTGGAGAAATCGCGCGGCTTCGCCATCGGGCGGGGTATTGCCCAGTTCATCGCCATGTTGCCGCTCGCCGTGCCCGGCCTAGTCATCGGCCTCGGCTACATCTTCTTCTTCAACGC
>VGEI01000105.1 GCA_016869415.1 Alphaproteobacteria bacterium | reverse complement strand
AAAAACCCGACGGGCAACCCGGGAATTTTTCCGGGGCGGGCGCCCTTAACGAAGCCGCTGGCCTCGATCCTAGTGGGCCGTCATGCGCTGGACAACGTGCCCGACCAGACGGGCAAAGGGCGACTGCGGGCGAACCGGGCGCATCCTGGTCTCGGCCAGCGAAGCCTGGGCCGCCTCGGCCATGATTCGGATCTCCTCCAGCACGTCGGGCTGAAAGCGACGATCGACCAGCGTACCCGCACCGACCCGGATCATGGCAGCCATGGAACCCTCCTTCATCATGGGTTCCACTATGGCAGCCACGCCGCCGGATTTCAGTGATCCGGGTCACTGTGACGCCGGTCACGAGGGGCAGGGATTCGGCTGGTACTACTGGCGCTTAGCGATCTCAGCGAAACGGCCGCCGGTCAGGCGTTCGAGATCGGCCGGGGTCAGGCGGAACACAGCATTGGGCGTGCCCGCCGCCGCCCAGATCGTTTCGTACTGATGCAGATCGCCGTCGAGCAGCACGGCAGGCGGGACGGTGTGGCCGACCGGCGCCACGCCGCCGATGGCATAGCCGGTCTTCTGGCGCACGAAATCGGCATCGGCCCGGCCGATGGCCTCACCGAGCAGCGCCGCGACCTTCGCCTCGTCGACCCGGTTGCTGCCCGAGGCCACGACCAGCACCGGTCCGCCGCTAGCGGCGCAGAAGACCAGCGACTTGGCGATCTGCGCTACCGTGCAGCCTATCGCTGCGGCGGCATCGGCCGATGTCTTGGTGCTGGCCTCGAACTCGACCACGGCGAAGCCGGGGCCGAGAATCTCCTGCACGCGCCTGGCGGCAGCGGCTGTCGCCGGTTTCATCGCCACACCGTCACTTCAGGGCCGGCAGGCCGACGAAGCTGCCGGAATTCTGCTCGGCCAGGATGCGCATCAGATGCGCGAATCTGGTGAAGCTCGCCTGCTGGTTGACCAGCAGCACCATCACCGGGAAGCCGAACGTATGGATGCGCACCGCGGCCTGGCCGGAGGCCGTCTTCGGGTTGAGACGGGCCACGCTGCGCACGACCTCGTCGATGCTCGAGCCGTTGAAGTCGTCGCCGAACACGAAAATGCTTGTCGGCTGATCGGGCCGGTGGAAGGTCTGGATCGCCTGGGCGATGCCGGGCGCCGGGTTGCTGGCGCTGAAGATGTTCCAACCGCGCAGACGCTCGATCACCACCGCGCGGCGGGCCGGCGTGTCGGGGATCCATTGCCCGGCGTAGGACGGAAACATGTAGGTACCCTGGTCGTTGAGCACCTGGATGCCCTTGACCCGAGGATAGGAGTTGAGAACCTCCTGCATCTTGCGCACGACCAGCGGCCAGGCGCCCTGCTGCATGCTGCCCGAGGTGTCGATGACGAAGATGATGTACTCGCTGTCGACCGGGATCCCGCCGATCGTGGCGTTGGGGTCAGGCGGCTTGTATTCCGCCTGGCTGGCCAGCCGCTTCATCTCCTCACTCAGGCTCTGCTGCACGGCGCGCAGCTGCTCTTCGGCCCGGATACTGGCTTCGGCGCCGGCCAGCGCCGTGCCCTGCTGACGCTGCGCACGCTCGAATTCGCCGCCCAGCACGGTGAGACGCTGCTGCAGTTGGGCCAGCTGTCGCTTTTTGGCCTCGAGCTCGCGCACCAGCGTCTGGTGCTCGCCGGCCAGGGCCTCGCGCGTCGTGGTGCTGGCCTCTACCTGCCCGCGCACGTTGCCGGATACCTGCTCCACGGCCTGCCGCTGGGTGGCGATGACCACGACCAGCAGCACGATCATCGCGCCGAAACCGCACGAGATCACGTCCAGAAAGGACAGGCTGAAGAGCTCGACCTCGCGCCGACGCGGCTGCTTCATGGCCAGTCCCGCGACGGCGTAATGAACGACCCCTGGGTCGAGATGGCGAGCTGCCAGAAGGCCCCGGCCGCCGTCGGATCGCCTTCCATGGGCAGGAGCAGCGTATTGATCGGGATGCCCCTGCGCAGGCTGCGCACGGCGTCGGTGAACAGCGCCTGTCGATCGTCGGCCGAAACCAGCCGGCCGCTCTCGATCGTCCGGCCCTGGGTGGGCAGACCGTCAGTGATCAGGATAACGCTATCGGGCGGCGGTTCGAGCCTGTCGATCACGGCGAAAGCGCGGTGCAGGCTGGTCCCGCCGATGGGCCCAAGGTCACGCGCCGCGACCAGGGCGGCGCCGAGCTGCTTGGTGTCGTTGGTGCTCAGCCATTTGCCGTCGCTACCGGCGACCAGCGGCTTGGCATCGGTGCTGAACTGGTAGATCTGCACCTGCTTGTCGGGGCGCAGATTGGCGGTCAGCCAGTGCAGCGTGCGCACCGTGCGCTGCCATTTGGGTGCGGTGCGCCGGACTTCCGGGGGCTGCAGCTTCCAGCGCACGACATTGACCACGGTCTCGTCGAGCATGCTGGCCGAGGAATCGACCAGGATCAGTGTGCGTTCGCCGCCGAGCTTGAGGCCGGTGAGATACTGGCGCTGGCCGTCGCCGGTGAAGCCCACCGGCCGCTTGCCGCCGTCCCATTGCTGACTTGCCTTGGTACGCAATTCGGCCAGGGCCCGCTCCAGGGCGGCGCTCTGCGCCCGCAGACTGGCGATCGAGGCCTGTGCTGCCTGGGTGCGGGCCTCGGCGTCGTCGGCCCGCCGCGCAGCCTCGCGGATGCGGCCCTGCAGAAGCCCGATCTCCGCATTGATCTGCACCTGCTGCTGCTCGACCGCGGCGATCTCCAGGCCGCGCCGGGCAAGCTCCTCGCGGGCGAACTCCTCGAGCGCCGTGGCACGCGCCAGATCGGCAGTCAGATCCTGCGCCGGCACGGCGCGCTGCTTGACTGCGGTCGCGGTGACGATGACGAAGAGCAGGATGATCGCGCCGAAGCCGCAGCACATCACGTCCATGAAGGAGACGAGATTGACGGACTCCCGGCGGCGGGCCACGGCCATGTCGGGACTAGGCCTGCAGCCGGCGCACGAGCCAGTCGTCGCAGTAGCGGCGTGTATCGAGCACCAGCTGCTCCTGCGCCGTCTGCAGATGGTGGATGACGAACATCAGCACCATGCTGATCAGCAGCGCGACCAGGGTCGAGTTGAAGGCCGTGCCCAGGGCGTCGACCACGCCGGCCGTGTCGCCGGCGATCGCCTTGTTGATCTGGGTTAGCGCGCCGCCGATACCACGCACCGTGCCGATAAAACCGAGCGAGGGGATGGCCCAGGCGATGTAGCGGATGATCGACAGGTCGGAATCCATGCGGCCCGCTTCCGCGTCACAGACCGTGTGCACGACGCTCGAGGCGTCCTGCACGCTCCTGGTGGCCGCGAAGCGGTCGATGGCGGCCAGGATGGCCCGCGGCAGCAGGTAGCCCTGCTCGGCCGCCGGCAGGCGCTCGCGGATCAGCGACGAGATCTTCTGCGCGCTGTCGAGCGTGACGGGTGTCCCCTCGGGCAGACCGACCAGGTCGAAGTCGAGCTGCCGGCGCTGGCGGCGGGCGGTCACCGCCTTGTAGCCGAGGATGGCCAGCGCCCAGAACATCAGCACGACGCAGGCTTCCTGCTCGTAGTCGCGCAGGATGACGAAGATCGACTGCGGGATCTCGTAGCTCGGGTCGAGACTGGCCTTGGCCCGCTCGCTGAGCTGATAGGCCTCCGCACTCGGCCGTACTACCGCCACGTAGTAGCCGTGCACCAGGATGAAGGAGGCGAGCAGCGCAAAGACCTGGAAGACGAGCTCAGTCGGGAACAAGCGGCGCATCGGCGTCTCGTCTCAGATGTCGTTGGGAAAAGAGACTTTGCGGCCGGAGGACACGTCCTCGCTCGGCCGGAAGGGGCGTGGCGGCGGCGTGCTGGCGGCAGGCGGTTTGGCTTCGCTGGTCGCTGGCTTAGGTGGTGGCGGCGCCTGCTGCGCTTCCGCCGCGGTGCTCCAAAGCAGCAGGATCGCCGCCGCCAGCAGCAGCTTACGGTTTGGCATCGACATATCTCACCACCCTGAACCCCAGATCGTCGCGCGGCTTCTCGGCGTAGTCACGATAGGACAGGCGCAGCTCCGTGGCACTGCCGCTGCGCCAGCTCGCCCCCTTGATCACATGAAAGCGCCCGCCGGCCGGCCCGCTCGGATCGACGCGCGCCGCACCGCCCGGCGCCGGCACGTCGTAGAAATCGTGGCACCACTCGGCAACGTTGCCGCCCAGATCGTAGACCCGCGAGGCATTGGGCGCGAACTTGCCCACCGGTGCGGAGGCCGGAAAGGCGTCAACATAGCCCGGGATGGCGAAGGGCAAGTTACTGCCGTCATGGGCGAAATTGCCGCTTTCCCGGGGCGGCGGCAGGCTGTCGCCCCAGGAGTAGAGGCGCGGCTGGTCGGCCGGACGCTGCCCGGCATCGTAGCGCGCCACGAATTCCCATTCGGCCTCGGTCGGCAGGCGATAACCGCCGCCTAGCGGCGTCACCGCAGCGATCTTGCCGTCCTGCTCCCGGTAGGCGGGCGGCAGACCTTCCTGCTCGCTTAGCCAATTGGCGTAGCGGGCGGCGTCTTCCCAGGAGACGTTCACGGCCGGCTGATCGTCGCCGTTGAGGCTGGTCGTCTGGTAGAGGCCGGAATTGTGCGCGGCGCGGAACTTGCGGAACTCGGCGTTGGTCACTTCCTTCTCGCTCATCAGGAAAGAGCGCCTGAGCTCCACCGGATACTCGACCTCATTGGAACGCCTTGCCGCATCACGGCGTGGTGCTCCGACATTGAAGCGCGCCGGTGTGGCGATATAGACCAGCACCAGCTTCTGCCCGGCCTTGGTCGTCAGATCCTTGGTGCGTTCCCTGAGCGCCTCTCCGTCGGTCTTCAGCGTCACGTCGAGCCGCCGGGCGACGCCGCGCTGCGGCGTCAGTGTCGTTTTGTAGGTCTCGTAACCGGGGAGCGCGATCTCCAGCACCTGCGGCACGGTTTGCAACGACAGACGCTGGGTGGCGCTGCCTGCCGGCTGGCCGTTGACGCTCAGCGTCGCCCCCGGCGGGTTGGTGGTGAGGAAGACCGTGCCAAGTTCCGGCGGCAGCACCAGCGACAGCCTCGTGGTGCCACCACCCTCGACCCGCACGCTGCGCGCTGCACTCTCGTACCCGGCTTTCGACAGCGTGAGCAGATAGTCCCGCTCGCCGACCAGGGCGAGTGAGAGCGGCGTCTGGCCGCGGAACTGACCGTTGATCAGCACCTGCGCGCCGGCGGGATCGGAACGCAGGGCAAGCGTGCCGTCGATCCGCTCGAGCTCGACGGCAGGCAGTGTCGCCGACTGTCCCGCTCGGACCTCGATCGTGCGCATCGCCGGTTTCCAGCCGTCTTTGGTGAATTCGAGGGTGTGCGGGCCCTGTAGCGCCTCGAACGCAAGCGGCGCCTCGCCGATGTCGCTGCCGTCCAAGCGGACCCGAGCCTTGTCGGGCAGCGTGCTGACTGCAAGCCGGCCCCAGGCCGGCTGCAGCGCGATCTCCAGCGTCTGCAGCTTGCCGACTCCCTCGATCGTCAGCCGCTGTGCTGCCGGGAGATAGCGTTCCGCGGTTACCCGGATCTCGCGTTCGCCGGCGTCGACGTCGAGAGTCGCCGGGCTTGTACCGCTCTCGATTCCGTCGACGAACAGCTTCGCGCCCTCGACCGGCGGCGTGGTGACACGCAGCTTCCCTGGTAGCTTCTGCAGCTCGGCGCTGAGCGTCGCCGCCTGGCCATAGGGCACCCGGACACTCTGCTGGAGCGGCTTGTAACCCTCGCGCTCGGCCTCCACGACATAGCTACCGGGAAACACCAGGTAGCGGTCGCCGAACGGCACCGCCGGCAGCAGGCCGCGTATTGATAGGCTTTCAGCCTCGGGCGTCACCTGCACGCGCAGCGGAGAAGCGGCAATGACGTAGGCGACGCCCGCCAGGAGCACGGCGAAGACCGCCAAAGCAATGCGCGCCGGTGACAGGCCGCCAGACGGCTTGCCGCCGCCGGCAAAGCGCTGCCCGAAGCGCTGAGACTGCTCCGACTCCGGTGCGCTACTCATCGGATCGGCTCCGTGCACTGGATGGTCACCGGCCGCTCTGCCGTCTCCGACGAGACTTCGAAGGTCACCCGTACGTCACGATACCCGGGACGCGAGCCGACGGCCACATAGCGGCCGGGCGGCAGCTCGAGGCGCCGGCTCTCGAAGGTGCCAAGCGTACCGACACGCTGCACGGTGATCTCGGTATTGCGGTCGGAACGCAGCAGCACCGGCAGCGGTGTCCGCGCCGCCGCCTCCAGCTGTGCCAGTCTCTGGCGCTTGCCGGAGAGGACCGGGCCCTCAGCCTCCGCCGCAACGCTCTCCGCGAGAAGCGCGCGGGCATGGGCAAGCGGATCGGCGGATTGCAGCCGCGCCGGATCGGCGAGATAGGCATCGATCGCCGCGTGCAGTTGCGCCAGTCGCTGGGCGTTCTCGCGCCCGCGCACGGCGAAAGACGCCGTGCGGTCGACCGCGAGTGCCTGGTCGTAGAGCTTCACGGCGTCGACCCATTTTTCCTGGCGCTCCAGACCGGCCGCCTGGTCACGCAGCCGCTCGAGTGCGGCAAGCTGCGTGGCGGCGTCGACGCGCTGTCGCAGATCGGCCAGCTCCGGCCCTTGCGGATTGGCCCGGCGTGCCCGCTCATAGGCCGCTTCCGCGGCGCGGGCATTGCCGTCGGCGAGCCGAGCCAGCGTTTCGGACAGGGCACTGCGATATTCGGCAGCGGCCAGAGCCGCCTCGACCCGGCGCAAGGGGGCGCGGACACCCTCGAACTCAGGATCGAGGGAAGCGGCCTCGCGATAGGCGGCACGCGCCCGGGCGAGTTCGCCCGCGGCTTCGGCGCTCTCGCCCTGGCGGAATGCCGCCACCACCTGCGGTAGCCTGCGGACCCGCTCCAGCAGTGCCCTAGCTTGCGGATCGCCGGGTGTGAGTGCCGCGGCGATTTCGAGATGACGCAGCGCCGCCGCCGCGTCGAGTGCCGCCAGCGCCGCACGACCCTCCGTCTGAGCGTGACGCAGGCGCTCCGGCTTGCTCTCGGCCAGCCGGTCCAGTGTTTCAATGGCCTGCTGCAACAGCGGTCGCGCCTCGCGATACTCCTGGCGATCCAGATGCGAGGTAGCCCGGACGATCGCCTCCTCGGCGGTGGACAGGCTGACGCCCTGGTGCGGATCGCGTCCCCATTGACGGACGCCGTCGCCCTCCAGCCGCGCTACGCGCCGCAACATCTCCGGCACCAGCGCCTCCGCTTCCGCGCGCGACGCATCGGGCGCCGGTGGAGCCGGTGCCTCGGCGCGGGGTGCAGGTGTTGCTGGCGGCGCAGCCGATGGGGCGCCGGGGCGCGGCGCTCTCACGAAGTCTGGGAGGCCGAAGGCCACGAACAGCGCCGTACCGGCCAGTGCCGCGGCGGCCACCACGACCGTTAACGCCGGACGCTTTCTGCCATAGCCGGGGCGCAGGCCAAAGCCGGAGGCTTCCGGTGATTCCGGCATGGCGGATTCCGCTCGAGACTCGCGGTCGGTCAGCTGCTCGGCGTGCCCGAGGTCGAGGTCATGGGGGTAGTCTCGTTGTCGCGCAGCCCCTTCAGCACCTCGCGCCACTTCTGGAACTTCTCTTCGACCGTGCCACGCAACTCGACGGTCTGGCCTTCGACCTCGACGACGGTCGGCTTGACGTCGCTGGCCAACGAATTGCCGAGCTCCTCGAGCGCTGCCTTGTGCATGCTGACTTCAGCCGAGGCCTGCTCCGAGGCCTTCATCGCGGCCTGTACGGCGTAGGCAACGGCAACCGTGGCCACCGCTACGCCGGCGGTGGTGCAGTTGTAGCAGCTGCCCCCACGATTCTGCGAGGCCACCGCTGCGCCGGCCAGAACGCCAAGCACGCCAATCGCCACGGCCTTTGCCTGCTCCTCGTTCTTCACCCGATCGGTCTCACGGATGGCATGGATCTCCTTGAGCCGCGAGCCGCGCCACTGCGTGTAGGCGCCACTGACACCGCGGGCCAGCCCGTCATACTGCTGGTCGAGCGTGTCGACGAGGAGCTCCTCGCGCGCCCGGATCCTGTTGACGCGCTGCACGATCGGGTCTTCCTCGGACGGAAGGCGCGCTACCGTATAGGTAGGATTGCGCGTACTCGCGAGCCGGCCGGAGTTCATGAAGGCGATCAGCCGCTGCAGATCACCCTGCGGCGCGGCCTCCTCCTGGCGCTGGAGATACGCCTGGTATGTTTCAGGCGCGAACTCGGTGCCGAAACGCAGATCGGCCACCTTGCGGAGTGAGGAATTGTCTTCCGGCTTGAGGGTCTTTCTATATGCCGCAACGTCATTGGCAATCCGGTTGTAGAGATTCTGGTACGGGTCGACGCCACCCTGCTCCGCCTTGCGGTAGGCCGCGCTGTCGATGACGCTCTCGTACTCCTTGCCGAACCAGGGCACGCCGGCAGCGTCCTTGACGTCGATCCTGAGCTTGAGGATCTCGCCATCCGACTCGAGGATCTGCCCCGAGACGACGACCTCGCCCTCGCGCATGCCCTTGGGCACGACGCGCACCGAGCCCCAGTGGCCAGAGCGCTGCATGGTGTTCTTGAGCTGCACCGGGATGTAGTAGGCCTCGGCGCTGCGGATCTCCGGCGACAGCCCCCGGGAGAGGTTGGGATCCTCGGGGAGCGCGCCGGCATCGAAAGCCTCGATACGCACCGACAGCAGCTCGGCGTCGCTGGGCGGCTTGATCGGGCGATCGATAGCGGTGTCGGCGTTCGACAGGGTGCGGGTCGGATAGTTGCTGGCGCAAGCGCCAAGCCCGGCGGCGAGGACACAGACGGCAAGGATCCGGAACAGGCGGGTCGCGGCACTCATCTCTTTCCCTCTTTGTATTTCCGGTATTCGTCCCAGAGCTTCTCCTTGAGCACAGGGTCGGTCTCTTTCTCCGCTGCCTCGCGCAGCTGGCGTGCCACGACATCGTCGTCGCTGCCGCCATCGCTCGGCGCCTGGCGCTGGGCGCTGCGGCCGCCAGCCGACCCGCTGGGACGCGACGCGCCCGTCGAAGCTGTCGAAGCCGGACGTTCCCCGGCAGCGCCAGCCTGGCCCTCAGGGGATTTGCTGCCGCCTTCCGGGGGCGGCGGCCCCCAGGTCGAGCCGGGGGCGGCACTCGATGCGCCGCCGCCGGAGGCTGCGCCACCGGCCCCGGTGCCGCTGCCGGTGCCGCTTGACGACGCGCGGCTGCCGACCGTGCTTGCCTTCTGTCTGATGTCTTGCTGCCGCTTCTGCAGGGAGTCGTCGATATCGCCCTCGAGCTGGTCGAGACGCGCCTGCAGCGCGGCGCGCTTCTCCTCCTCCGTCTGCACGGCGGCCGGCGCAACGATGACCGCGATGCGCTCCTCGGGCCCGACGCGGACACACTCGAAATCACGAACGGCTTCTTCACCGCCCAGACGGCGTACCGTCTCACACTGCTCGAGCACGCGCAGGCGCAGGCTTGCCACGAACCCGGCATATTCCTGGGCATCGGCCGCGGAGATCTTGGCCGCGCCGCGCGCCGCGCGATAGGCGGCATCCTCGCGCTTCCATTCGTCGATGCTGAGACGCAAGGTTTCCATAGCGCCGGCAAGCCCAGGGTTCTGCGCCGCCGCGGGCAGCGCGACAGCCAGCAGACCGACGGTCAAAACCGAGCGCAAAATCCTCTGCACGGTCTATCCCCGTAACCTAGGCCAACCTCAACCGATATTATCGGCAATCCGGCGCCAATGCGCGCGCTAGCCGTATCATAAACGGTCAAAGCAGGCCCGTTATTCGCCCCCGCCAGCCGTAGCGGTATCTGTCGGTCGACTGCGCTTGCCGCGCTAATTGCTTCAAGCCTAAAGTAATTTTGATATTGAGGATATGCTTCTTCGAATTTTTTGAACACTTCTCGTTTGATCAACATGAAACCGGTTCCAATTTCCATGACTTCCAGAGGTTCTAACACAGAAAATTGTTGTGTTCCG